>JANPGD010000140.1:0-63431 GCA_031423845.1 Hyphomicrobiales bacterium
CAATAAAAAAGCCCGAACAAAGTACCGTTCGGGCCCAACTTCTGTTGTGTGAAGGGATGTAGCCCTTACGAATTTGCCTCAAGCTGGTAACGCTTGATTCCCATATCAGCCAAATCGACGTTCGTCAGACGGGCATATTGGTTGGTAGTGTTCCGTCTGGCTTGCCGCTGCTGAATGCGCTGAACTAAGCCAAGAAGCTTCATTTAGCGCACTGCGTCTTTCGCGATGCGGGTAATGTCGGTGCGAGCAATGCCCAAATCAGCAAGTTCACGGTTCGACAAGGATTGCAGTTCAGAAACAGTACGGCTGTAACGCTTCCAAGTGGCTACACGGCTTTTCAATACTTCAAACATAATTATCTTCCTTTCATACATAAGAGCGGTTCGTCTTCGCTCATGCAGCATACTTAGGTGCAATGCAGCAAAATTACCAATGCAAATTTTGCATGGCTATCAATCTCATATTTATATCATATGTTTACACAATCGTAACACTGATTATTATTGTATCGCAATGCCATAAAATTCATCAGGTTTGTGTCGAGATTGTGATTGTTCAGTCGCAAAAGTTAACATCGGTTAAGTATAAACTTTCGACGAATGTTTACCTTTACACAGTTATAATAATTGCAGTTGTGTGTGCGTAATCAACAAGGTGGCTTCAAATTGTCCACCCGCAATCGATGCAACGGCGAGGAACTGTCTTGACGAGCGCACCTGAAAACCAAGTTTTTTCATTTAAAACCCCTGTGGCAACGCAAGTTATGGCAGGCGCAAGTGATAAAATTGAGCAAAAACGCGAGGCTGGCCCTGTCGACACACTAAAAGCCCTCATTGCCGCTGGTGAAACCGCCTATCACTGGACGATTGATGGCGATATTTTGAGCTGGAGCGGCAATACTGAAGAGGTTCTGGGGTGTAATCCCGTCAAACTCGAAACCGGCAAACAATATGCAGCCTTCTTGGACGTCGAAAACCTAACCAGTCGCTACGAAACCGTTATGCGAACACAGGTGCGCGATACCGGCGACGGCGTTCCCTTTAGAATCGAATACTGCTTCAAGAGTGAAGGTCGCGCCAACGAAAAATCAATTTGGGTGGAGGATCAAGGCTGTTGGTATGCTGGTGCAGATGGTCGCCCAACAGCAGTCTTCGGAACAGTGCGCCGCATCGATGAGCGCCACATGCGCGACCAACATCTAAACTTTATCGGAAATTGCGATCCTTTAACGGGAATGATGAATCGCGGCCGCATGACCGAAGCCTTGGGCGAGGCCATCTCCGTTGCAACCAATGAACAAAGCAACTGTGCCTTTGCTATTGCTGCTGTTAATAATCTTGCCGTGGTCAACGATGCCTATGGTTTTGAAGTCGCTGATGAAGTGATTGTAGCTATGGGCAAGCGCTTGCGCCAAGTTTTGCGCTCGGGCGATGGTATCGCACGTTACTCCGGTGGAAAATTTGGCATCATCCTCAATAATTGCAACGAGCAAGAGCTTCAAACCGCCCTAGAGCGATTTTTGGCGATTGCCCGCGATAGCGTGATTGAAACAGCTCACGGCCCGGTGTGGGGCATGCTTTCAATTGGAGCCATTTGTTTACCGAGCCAAGTCGATAATGCCAACATCGCAACGGCCCGCGCCGAAGAGGCCCTGAATGAAGCACGTCGGCAACCCTCTGACACATTTATCATTTACAAACCCTCAGAACGCCGCACAGAAGAGCGCAAGCTGAACGCCAGATGTGCCACTGAAATTGTACACTGTTTAAAAACAGATCGCTTCAAACTCGCATTCCAACCCCTTATTTGTGCCAAAACAGGTGATGTTGCTCTCCACGAAGCCCTGCTCCGCATGAGCGATGGCGATCAAGGCGAGCTCATCGCCGCAGGCCACCTTGTTCCAGTCTCTGAACGCCTCGGTTTGGTGAGATTGATCGATCGCGCGGTCACACAGATGATCATCAACACGCTACATTCTTATCCAGATGCGAAATTGGCGATGAATGTATCTGCCACCACCGCTACTGATCCGCGGTGGTATAATCAATTGCTGGAAATGATTTCAGGCAACGCTGAAGTCGCAGATCGTTTGACAGTTGAGATCACCGAAACTGTAGCGCTCAGCGATATTGCTGCCACCCGCAATTATGTCGAACGCCTACGCAATATTGGTTGCAGTGTGGCGATCGATGATTTTGGTGCAGGCTATACGTCTTTCCGAAATTTGCGCGATTTGCCTGTGAACATGATCAAGCTCGATGGCCACTTTTGTCAAAACATCAAAGGCAACAGCGACAATGAATATATCATCCGCAGTCTAATTGACTTGGCTGGAAAATTTAATCTCAAAACAGTTGCTGAGTGGGTGGAGAACGAAGAAGATTCAGATGTGTTGAAGTCTTGGGGAATCGACTATTTGCAAGGCAATTTTCATGGTGAGGCAACAATCACGGCCCCATGGCAAATGACATCGCAATCCGGTTTTATAATAACGCCGCCACATACTGTTGTAATGAATGAGCTGGCACAGAAGCCAACTGAAGATGTGCTAGCAGAAATCGAAATTACTCAGCCTGAAAGGCCAGTGCTGGAAGAGGCAGAATTGTTTGATCAAGTAGCAACACTTGAAGGTGTCGAGAGCGAAAAGCATAAGCAATTTGAAGAAGAATCTCGCAATCCGGTTCTGAATGGCGAACTTGATTTCAGCGATATTGACGACAGCATTATTTCGCTCAAATCTACGCTTGATCTATTGCGGCAACACTTTCCGCCAGCAGAACACGGTGAAAAAGTAGAAGAGGCCGCCTAAAAAGAGGTTTCGATTACTTGGTAATCGTATCGAGCTTCTGTTGCATTGCAGCCAGCTGATCCTTTAAAATTTGAAAATCATCCTTACTGGCCGCAGGAGCCGGTTTGTTGGGCTTGGGCTCAGGGGCACCAGGGGTCACCCCCGCCATGCCACCAGCCATCATGGCCGCAAACGGATTAAACATTTTCATGGCATCATTGAACATGCCCATGTTGCGCTTGGCATGATCTTCCATGCCCTTAAATGCATCGCCAACCCCCACTGCATCCAGCATTTGCGATCGTAATTTTTCTTGTTCCTTCATTAAATTATCGAGCGAAAACTCAAGGTATCCAGGAACTAAACCCTGCATACTATCACCGTAAACCCCGATAAGTTGACGGAGGAAATTTACGGGCAACAAATTTTGCCCGCCCTTGTTTTCTTCTTCAAAAATAATCTGGGTTAAAACAGAGCGGGTGATATCTTCGCCGGTCTTGGCGTCATAGACCAGAAAATCGGATCCAGCTTTCACCATGCTAGCGAGATCATCCAAGGTCACATAGGTGCTGGTGGCGGTGTTGTAAAGGCGGCGATTGGCGTATTTCTTGATAACGGTGGGCGACTTGCCCGAACTTTGTTCTTCACTCACAGTAACTCTCCCGTCGACTTTATATTTTAGAAAAACCTGCGCCTTGCACCGCACAATTGCAAGTGCAAAAAAATCTCGCAACTGCACCATCTTGCAGCTAAGGTTAAATTCAGAGCCAACCGTTTTCGGAGTATTTCATGTCAAAAGATATCGTCATCGTTTCTGCCGCTCGCACTCCTGTGGGATCATTTAATGGGGCTTTTGCAAGCTTAACAGCAGCACAATTGGGCACTATCGCTTTGAAAGCCGCAATTGAGCGGGCTGGCATTGAAGCAGGAATGATTGATGAAGTGATCTTGGGCCAAGTGCTCACCGCAGCGCAGGGCCAAAACCCAGCGCGACAAGCCTCCATCCATGCCGGCATTCCACAATCCGTGCCCGCCTGGGGCATGAACCAGCTTTGCGGGTCAGGTCTTCGTGCCGTGGCTTTGGGCTTACAACAAATCGCAACGGGCGATGCCAACATCATTGCAGCGGGCGGCATGGAATCGATGAGCAAGGCACCACACGCCCAACATTTGCGCGACGGCGTGAAGATGGGCGATTATCAAATGATCGACACCATGATCCGCGATGGCTTGTGGGATGCGTTTAACGGCTATCACATGGGCAACACCGCAGAAAACGTTGCAGCAAAATGGCAAATCACCCGTGAGCAACAAGATACCTATGCCGTGGCCTCACAGAACAAAGCTGAAGCCGCTCAAACTGCCGGAAAATTCAAAGATGAAATCTGCCCCGTCACCATCTCAGGCCGCAAGGGCGATGTGATTGTGAGCGACGATGAATATATCAAGAAGGGTGTCACCCTCGATAGCGTTACCAAATTGCGTTCAGCATTTATGAAGGATGGCACAGTGACGGCCGCCAATGCTTCGGGCATTAATGACGGTGCTGCGGTTGTTATTTTGATGACCGCCGCTGAAGCCGCCAAGCGCGGCCTCACACCATTGGCCCGCATTGCCTCTTGGGCCAGTGTGGGCGTTGACCCTGCCATCATGGGTTCAGGCCCCATCCCCGCATCGCAGGCTGCATTGAAGAAAGCCGAATGGAACGCCGCTGATTTGGACGTGATAGAAGCCAATGAAGCCTTCGCGGCCCAAGCCTGTGCCGTGAATAAGGAAATGGGTTGGGACACGTCGAAAGTGAACGTGAATGGCGGTGCCATCGCCATCGGTCACCCCATCGGTGCATCGGGTGCGCGTGTGCTCAACACTCTTTTATTTGAGATGAAGCGTTCAAATGCAAAAAAGGGCTTGGCAACACTGTGCATTGGTGGTGGCATGGGTGTGGCCATGTGCTTAGAAAGATAAAAAACGCTAAGGGGAGAACTTAAGATGACACGCGTCGCTGTCGTAACTGGAGGCACCAGAGGTATTGGTGCTGCAATCTCAAAAGCTTTGAAAGCCCAAGGCTGCAAAGTGGCCGCCATTTATGCAGGCAACGATGAAGCCGCTGCAGCCTTTAAAGAGGAAACTGGTATCACTGTTTATAAATGCGATGTGTCATCTTACGAAACAGCAACAGCCACTTTAAAAACCATCGAAGCCGAAGTGGGGTCTGTTGATATTCTTGTGAACAATGCAGGCATCACACGCGATGCGATGTTCCATAAAATGACGTTGGAAAATTGGAATGCGGTGATGAACACCAATCTCTCTTCACTGTTCAACATGACACAACCCATTTGGGGTGGCATGAGAGACCGGGGCTTCGGCCGCGTAATCTGCATCTCGTCCATCAACGGCCAAAAAGGCCAAATGGGCCAAGCCAATTATGCTGCTGCAAAAGCCGGCGAAATCGGCTTCGTGAAATCATTGGCGCAAGAGGGCGCTGCCAAAGGCATAACTGTTAATGCCATTTGCCCGGGTTACATCGCCACGGAAATGGTCATGGCCGTTCCACAAGAGGTGCGGGAAAAGCGCATTCTACCATTAATCCCCGTTGGCCGTTTGGGCGCGCCTGAAGAAATTGCCCGCTGTGTGGCTTTCCTTGCCGCCGATGATGCAAGCTTCATCACCGGAGCAACCTTAAGCGCCAATGGCGGACAATATATGGTCTAACCATGCCTCAGCCCTTGCGGCTCAAAGCCGAAAATCTGGCTTGCGAGCGTGGCGGGCGTTTGGTGTTTTCAAATGTGAACTTCACATTGAATGCGGGCGAGTTGATGGAACTGCGCGGAGCCAATGGCTCCGGCAAATCATCGCTGTTGCGATTGTTGGCGGGGTTGAACACACCAGCTGACGGCACAGTTCATTTCGAAAATGGGATTGCTGATTTTACGCTTGCTGAACAAGCGCATTACATCGGCCATGTTGAGGCGAATAAACCTGCTTTGAGCGTGATTGAAAATTTAAAATTTTGGGCCAATTTTCTTGAATCTGAACTGAATGAAAATTCATTAGCCGCTTTCAAATTGGAAGCGCTCGCCAGCGATCGAACCCTGCTGCTATCGGCCGGACAAAGGCGAAGGCTATCTCTTTCAAGATTGACCATCGCACCGCGTTCGGTGTGGTTGTTGGACGAGCCCACAGTGGGCCTTGATGCTGCTTCGCTTCTCAATTTGCAAAAACTCATCAAGAAACATTTAAAGTGCGGCGGTATGGCTATTGCTGCCACTCACACCGAGCTTGGCATAAAATCAACGCACGAATTGCACATGGATAAAACACCATGACGCAACAATCCATCCGTGCACTGATTAATCGAGACATCGCATTGGCCCGCGCTCAAGGTGGTGGATTAGGTGCTGCATTGGGGTTTATTTTGGCTGTGATGGTTTTGGTGCCGCTCGCCCTTGGCCCCGACCAAGCACTGCTGCAACGCCTTGCCCCCGGCATGATGTGGCTGGCCTTACTGCTATCCGTCTTGCTCACCGCCGACCGTATGTTTCAGCAAGACTATGAAGATGGCTCATTAGATGTGATGCTGATGGGCCATTTGCCATTTGAATTGGTCACACTCACAAAAGCTATAGCGCATTGGCTCACCGTAAGCCTGCCACTGGCAATCATCACACCGCCATTGGGATTGTTGTTGAACATTGACACAGCTCAACTTCCCATTCTCTGGCTCTCCATGATTTTGGGCTCGCTCGCATTATCATTACTGGCCAGCATTGGTGGTGCTGTAACTGCTGGATTGCGCCGTGGTGGACTTCTCGTCTCATTGCTCATCTTGCCGCTTTATGTGCCCGTGCTCATTTTCGGTGTGGCAGCTTCTACCGCAAACTTAGGGCCAAACAGCTCAACGCCTGCCCTCATTATGTTATCTGCTCTCACACTGATGAGTTTAGTTGTCGCACCATGGGCCAGTGCTGCGGCGTTGCGAGCCTATTTGCGCTAAAGGATAATAATGCAAAAATTTGCCAACCCCGCACAGTTCTTAAAGCTCGCCAAAGCGGCTCTGCCATTTCTCTGGGCAATCACAGCTCTCTTATTTGCGGTTGGCCTCTATGGTGCATTGGTCACCAGCCCACCAGATTATCAGCAAGGTGAAACTGTGCGCATCATGTATGTGCATGTGCCTGCTGCATCACTTGCACTCATGATCTATGTGGCCATGGCGATTTTCAGTGCAGTAGCAATTATTTTTCGCCATCCGCTGGCCGATGCTGCAGCAAAAACAGCCGCACCCATTGGAGCCGTCTATTGTTTCTTGGCACTTGCCACAGGCTCGCTGTGGGGCAAGCCCATGTGGGGCACGTGGTGGGTGTGGGATGCAAGGCTCACGTCAATGTTTGTGCTGATGCTCCTATATTTGGGTTACATGGCGATTTGGCAAAGCATTGAGGAACCAACCCGTGCCGCCGCCATTGCACGCATAGTGGCAATCGTGGGGGTTATCAATGTGCCAATCGTAAAGTTCTCGGTGAACTGGTGGAACACATTGCATCAACCCGCCAGCATTTTAAAAATGGGCGGCCCATCGATTGATACCTCAATGCTTTGGCCCTTGCTCACCATGATGGCGGCTTTTGGATTTTTGTTTTTGGGATTGCAGCTCACGTCGATGCGCAGCGAAATTGCGATGCGTAAATTGCGTCAGGCGCGTCTGCTTGAGATTGGAAATCGTTGATGGATTTTTCTGCGGCTCATTCTGGATTTGTGATTGTATCATATGGCCTCGTCGCCCTCGCACTCTTCGGTTTAATTGGTTTTGTCTTTTGGCGCGATCGCAAACTCGTAATACAGCTCCAACGCTTGAATGAAAGTGCAAAAACGTGAACCCACGCTTCGTAAAACTCATTCCAGTTCTCTTGTTTCTCATCATCGCAGTAATCTTGTGGATTGGCCTGAGCGGTGATCCCAAACGCATCCCCTCGGTGCTTGTGGGAAAGCCCGCCCCTGAATTTAATTTGGCTGCGATCAAAGATGTGAATGTCCCTGGCCTGACCACGACCGATCTCAAAGGTCATATCACCCTTGTTAATATCTGGGCCTCGTGGTGCGTTCCATGCCGCGAAGAACAGCCTCACTTGCTCGAACTGGCCAAGCGCACAGATATCCGCCTCGTCGGTATCAACAATAAAGATGACCCCGCCAATGCAAAAGATTTTCTAACGACAATGGGAAACCCCTTTGTCGCTATTGGCGCTGACCCCGCAGGCCGCACCACAATTGATTTTGGAACTTACGGCGTGCCAGAAAGCTTTTTGGTTGATGGCAATGGCATTATTCGTTTTAAAATTATCGGCGGAATTACTGCAGAGATGTTGAATGTTGAGCTGCCAAAACAAATTGAATTGGCGAAAACGGTTCTAAATTAATTCGCGCGCCAGCGCTTCAAGTTCAGCGTCATGAACGCTCATGTCTTTCAAGTGTTTTGCGGTATTGGTGACATACTCAACACAAGAGCCAGAAATTCCGTGGCCTTGCCGCACCATCGCTAAAGTTTCTGAAATTGATTTGACGGCGGCATATTGCTCATGCTGCCGATCAACAACATAGGTAACCGCATCAACAGTTTGACCAGCGACTGCAACGGGCATGACAGCTTCATGATAGATTTCTGTGATCAATTCTCTTTCACGCACATAGCGCAAGGTTTCTTGCCATTTTTCATCGGCAACTTGATAAGCAAGCCCTTCGCAAGCTCCTCCTTGATCGAGCCCAAACACTAATCCAGGATGTTTCGGCGTTCCGCGATAGTGATAAGAATACACACTGAGGCGACGATGAAACCCTGTAAGTTTTGCTGGATGCTTTTGTTCAAATTCAAACCCGGGCCGCCACATCAAAGAACCATAGGCAAAGATCCAGCGACAAGCTTCTGCTTTGGGGTCGAGGACTAACACGACATTCTAGTCCTTCTTTGGCCCACGACCAAAATCTGGAGCAGCCGTATCTTGTCCGGCCGCAATAATGCCGCGCCGCACTTCACGCGCCCGTGTGAAGAGATTGAATAGTGTCTCGCCGTCGCCCCAACGCACGGCGCGTTGCAACACGGAAAGCTCTTCCGAAAAGCGACCCAGCATTTCCAAAACCGCGTCTTTATTGTTGAGGAAAATATCACGCCACATGGTTGGGTCAGACGCCGCAATACGGGTGAAATCGCGAAAGCCTGAGGCAGAATATTTAATCACTTCCGAGTTGGTGACAGATTCTAAATCAGCCGCTGTGGCCACTGTGTTGTAGGCAATCAAATGCGGAAGATGGCTGGTGATGGCCAACACCATGTCATGGTGTTCTGCAGTCATCACATCAACATTAGAACCGCAGGCTTTCCAGAACGCTTCAAGTTTTGCCACCATCGCAGGTTCTGTGCCGGGGACTGGTGTGAGAATACACCAGCGATCTTGAAACAATTCGGCAAAACCTGATCGTGGTCCCGATTGTTCAGTGCCCGCAATGGGGTGGCCCGGAATGAAGTGAACGCCTGGCGGCACATGCGGGCCACAATCACGCACAATAGCGCCCTTCACGGAGGCAACGTCAGTGAGTATAGCGCCTTGCTTCAATGATCCGGCAATCTGCGCTGCAAGTTCTCCACAAGCACCTACTGGAGCGCAGAGAATTATCAGATCAGCATCCTTTACAGCGTCGGCAGCATGTTCGTGAACGCTATCCACCAAGCCAATTTCGAGCGCCACGCTGCGAGAACTTTCCGTGCGGGCGTTGCCAGAAATAATTTTAGCCAAACCATTTTTGCGCATCACACGGCACAGGGATGAACTGATTAATCCAAGCCCCAGCATCGCAACTTTTTCAAACATAAAACTCATTTCATAAATTCCGTTAGAGCGGCAACCACAGCACGGTTCGCCTCTTCAGTTCCCACCGAAAGCCGTAAAGCTTTTGGCAGACCGTATGCAGTGACACGGCGCAAAATAATATTCAGCGAAGTGAGATAGGCATCCACGGTTTCGGCTTTCTCTGCGGTCTCAAAATGCATCAGTAGAAAATTCGCAACACTTGGCGTGACTTCAATGCCGAGGTTTGAAATCTCTGTCGATAGCCATGGCAACCACTTGGCATTATGGGCAACAGCGGCATCCAAAAATTCAATATCTTGTATCGCAGCTGTCCCTGCCGCCAGTGCGCCTGCACTCACATTGAAGGGTCCACGAATGCGGTTTAGCACATCGGCAATCGCGGGCGGGCAATAGGCCCACCCAATGCGCACGCCTGCAAGACCGTAAATTTTGGAAAACGTCCGGGTCATCACCACATTGGATGATGTCTCAACCAGCGCAATGCCTGCCTCATAATCATTGGCAATCACATATTCAGCATAAGCCCCGTCCAGCACTAACAACACATGCGAAGGCAAGCCCTGATGCAAGCGCTTCACTTCAGCGAATGTGAGATAAGTGCCAGTAGGATTATTGGGGTTGGCCAGAAACACCATTTTAGTTGCAGCCGTGACGCGAGATAAAATCTCCCCCACATCCGCCTTGTAATCATGTTCAGGGGCAACAACACCCAATGCATCATTGGTGGCAATAGCGATGGGGTAAACCAAAAAACCGTGCTGCGTATAAATTGCCTCATCGCCCTTTTGCAAATAGGCGTGAGTCAACAATTGCAACAGCTCATCGGAACCTGTGCCACCACAGACAATATTTTCAACCTTCAAACCATAACGCGCCGCAATCGCCTCGCGCAGAACTTTAGCTTGGCCATCAGGATAAGTGGCTAAGCCCTGGCCTGCTGTAGCAGCATAGGCGGCAAGCGCGCGTTGGCTTGGGCCGAGTGGTGATTCATTGGATGAGAGTTTGTAAACCTTGCCCGTCTTCGGGCCAGATTTACCCGGTACGTAAGCATGAATACCCGCAATCCCCGCTTTGGGTACGGGACCAGAGAATGAATTCATTCGTCAACCTCAATGGCGCTGGCATAGCGCCCAGCCACTTTCAAACCGAGTGAGGGATTGGAGCGTGCGAGACCAACAATCGGCCCCTCATGTTCCAACAAATAACCAGACAAACTCGAAAGGCGATGTTCACCGATTTTTACTTGCCACAGGGGTTGCGGCACAAAATCGCGCGGCAGCTTGCCTTCAGTGATCACCAGGGTTTCATCTTGGCCAGACGCTTCAATCGGTGCCTGCCCAATCACCAAAAGTTTTGGTATGGCCTCATCTTTGAGAACCGGAAGACACGCAATCACTTGGGCCTTGCCCGCAGCACCCGCAACAAAGGCTTCGGTCCAAGGTTGATCAGTCTCCACCACGCATAAATCCCCGGGAGCAGAATCAATCTGCAACAAAGCCTGCGCTTCATCACGATACTCTTCAACGGGCATGGCACCGAAATAATCGCGCAAGCGCAGGCGGTGCGCCATGTTGTGGTTGAGGTGCTTGCTCACATGCAGACTGATTGAAGCCTGACTGCGGCTCGACTCATTCAGAATATTGCGCCAAAGACGCACCAATAAATCAGGGTTTAAAGCGCTGCCTTTGGTGCGCGCCAGCAAACGGCGCAGAATCGCAGCTTCACGGGCAGGGCGTAAGGGCGAAGCCCAGGCCAAGGCAGTTTGCTGCTTTAATCCGCGCACGTGGGCCGTCACTTCAAAGCGTTTGGCAATGAGATCAACAATCTGGTCGTCTATGCTGTCAATGTCTTGGCGCACAGAATCAAGTGAAAGGGCAGGTTTATCAGTTGAACTCATTGTCTAATCCCAGAAGCAAGCAAAAGCCGTCTTGATAAACCTCATAAGGAAAACCGCAGGCAAATGCAAAGCTGGGTTATGACGTGCCGTCTTTGTGGTGAACTGGGAGCATGGCAGGCCGGAAACGCGGCAGTGTTCGGCGCACACGTCTCCCCGCTGAATAAGCATAAACCTGCTTTGTGGCTTCAACCACAATCGCCCCCGAAAGATGCCCCAACACAGATTTCCCGTATTTTTCGACATTTCCAGCAATTTTTGAACCCACCAATTTTGCCCGTGGCGGCATAATTAACGCAGGTTCCATACGCGTGAATGAAAGCTGCGACTCTTTAAGCAAAGCCCATAATTGACCGCGCGAAAAAGGTTGACCAAAACCAAAAGGAGAAGCGTCGGAAGCTGCCCACAGCCCGCGCCGGTTTGGCACCACCAGAATAAGCCGCCCCTGTGGGGCTAACACCCGCCACACCTCTTGCAACATTTCAATCGGACTTTCACTAAATTCGAGGGCGTGAATCAACAAAGCCACATCAACTGAGTTATCAGGCAGAGGCAAATCAAGTTCATCAACCAGTGCCGATTGTTGCGGACCCTCCTTCGGCCACGCGACAACACCTTGCCGTGCCATCATAAAAGCAAGATTGCGAGCACCCTCGCTCAAATAAGGAGTGGCATAGCCGAGACCTAAAGTAATAGCGTCCTGCCCGATCTCAAGCGTCGGCAAAAGCTTCGCCGCAAGCAAGCGATGTGTAGCTTTTCCCAGTGGACTGGCATAGAACTCGCGTAGCTCAACAACATTCATGACTGATCCTCTTAGCGCTAAATCCAGCCTAGGTCATCATGGCAAGAATTTAAGGTGAAGATTAATGTCCCACATTGATATGCGTCAGTTTATGTGCCTGTCTGATAATTATGGCTTGATCATCCATGATAGTGTGACTGGGGCGACAGCTTCAATTGATGCGCCCGATGCTGATGCAGTGGAGGCCCAGCTTAAAAAATTCGGGCGCCAGCTCACCCATATTTTTACGACCCATCATCATGCCGACCATGTCGACGGAAATTTGCGGCTTA
This sequence comes from Hyphomicrobiales bacterium, assembly GCA_031423845.1. GTDB lineage: Bacteria > Pseudomonadota > Alphaproteobacteria > Rhizobiales > Aestuariivirgaceae > Aestuariivirga. The sequence continues at coordinate 12,623 of JANPGD010000140.1, forward strand.
AGGAATTGTTCGGTTGTAAAATTATTGGCCCGAAAGCCGAAGCTGATAAAATTCCAGGGATTGATATCCAAGTTTCCGGTGGTGACAAGTTCGTTTGGTCGAACCGCGAAGTGATTGTTTATGATTGCCCCGGCCACACCAGCGGCCACATTTCATTTGGCATTCCAAGCGAATTTTCATTGTTCGCAGGCGACACTGTTTTCGCCATGGGCTGTGGTCGCGTGCTTGAAGGCACGCTGGAGCAGATGTATAAATCAGTAAACCAATTTAAAACTCTGTCACCCAGCACCTATGTTTATTGTGGACATGAATATACTGAAGCCAACTGCAAATTTGCATTGACGATTGAACCGGGTAACCGATATTTGCAAAACCGCGCAGCGCAAGTTGCTGCCAAACGCGCGCGTGGTGAAATGACCTGCCCCACCACGATTGCCGAGGAGTTGCAAACCAATCTCTATATGCGCTGTAACAGTCCAGAAATTAGGGCGGTATTAGGTATGGAAACAGCAACTGATGCTGAGGTGTTTGCTGAAATCCGCACCCGTAAAAACAACTTCAAGGGCTAGCTGAAAAGATCATATCTTTAGCAGCAATAACGGCACCCAGCGTGATCAAGAGGCAAGCTAATACTATCGCCCAACTGGCAGCTGCATAGCCACCAATAATCAAGACCACTGTCGATAATAACGGGGCTGCATATGACGACGCTCCTAGCACCATGATATCGCCCTTTTTTATGCCAATGTCCCACGCGTAAAAACCTAGGCCCAAAGGCAAAAGCCCCAATGTAACGACGGCTGCCCACTGGCTCGCTGTTTGAGGCCAAACAGTAGGCTCAAGTGCAAGATGTAAACTAAAGGCGACCAGTGCTGTTATTATACAAAAACCAGCAATCACATCCGTGGGCACATGCCCAAAACGCCGTGACAAAACTGAATAGCCCGACCAGATAAACGCGCATGCCAATGCCATGATGTGACCGGACTTTAGACCCGCTGAAAAGCCAACTGTAAAACCCTTGGTGATAATAACAATGGCTCCAACCAAGCCAAGCACGGCCCCAATGACATGGTGCAAACGCAACCGTTCACCCGGCAACAATGCGGCAAACAGCACAATGAGCAACGGCCAGAGATAGGCTATCAGGCTGGCTTCAACGGGCGGAGCATTCTGGATCGCAAAGAAATAAAGACAGTGATAAACGCACAAACCAAAAGTGCCGACCAACCACACCCGCCAATTTTGTCGGAGCGACTGGGGAGCCGCAGGGCGCCAAATCCAACTGACCACCCCCGTCATGCCGCCAATTAAAAAACACATGGCCGTCAGTTGAAAGGGTGGAACAGCGCCAGATGCTGTGGACAGCAAAGCCAGAAATGCCCACATTAAAATGGCAGAAAAACCAACTGCCGTAGCAGATTTACGAGTCATGTTCTTGAGGTAAGTCTGGGCAAATAGCGACTTCCCATCACACTCAATAGAACAGCAGCCAAAATAATTCCGCCGCCAATAAATGAGGCCCGCTCGGGTGCTTCCCCCACAAAAAGCCACGGCCACAATGGATTAATCACAGCATCAAGCATTGAAATGAGCGCCAGTGTGATTGCGGGAACGGTGCGAGCACCTTTGCCATAAAAAATCAACGGGATCGCCAATTGCAAAAGTCCCATCACCATGAGCAGCAGGGAACTGCGCATGTCGATGTCAAAAACATTACCAGTAGTGGTGAAATACCAACCGAGGAACCCCGCCAATATGAATGTGAGAAAGCCGCCAACACAAATTGCTGGCATCATATCAAATTCACGGTAACGCCTGAGCAGAAGTGTTTGCATGGCAAACATCACCGGCACACCAACACAAATTAGAAAGCCAAACCATTTGCCCGTCTCAAAACCGGTCCAGCCAATAACAGTCATGCCACAAAGGGCGAGGAACGCAGACATCCAAGCCAGAGGTCCGGGCCTTTCCCCAGTAATCCATGGGCTCAATAGTCCTGTAAACAATGGCGAAGTCGCACCAATCACAGAGACAGTGGCAACGCTCACTTTAGTGAGAGATAAAACATAGAGCGTAGTGCCACCTGCAAAAAACAAGGCTGATAGAACCATGCCAAGCAGTGGAATGCTGCTGAACTTGCGCCCTGTATTTTGTCCATACACTGCAACCAAATAACACAGAAGGGCAACCGACGTCCAAAAACCACGCCACGAATTGATCTGCCAGAAATTGAGATCGGGCATCATGCGGACAAATATTCCGGAAAGGCTCCAGCCCAAAGTTGCAATCAGTACATAGCTGACGCCCAACCCAAATCCACCTTGACGATTTGTCATAGATTTCCCCGATTCGGACAGTAGCCTATCCGCAACAAAAAAACCCTGCAAGCAGTCTTGCAGAGGCTTTCAACTCTAGGTTAGCAAATTCGAAAATTATCCGCGCAATTTTATGTTGTCACCATCGTATGGACTTTCTGCAACTATGATAGTCTTGAATATTTTATCGAGAATTTTAATTTCAAGTTCAGTGCCAAGCGCTGCATATTCAGGTTTCACCATGGCCAAGGCCAATGATTTATTCACCCGCCAGCCAAAGCCACCATTGGTTGCACGGCCAATCAGTTTGCCATTTGAATAAATTGGTTCCGATCCGCGCGCATCGGAGTGATCATCGGTCACACCATGAACTTCCATGGTCACAAAATTCCAGTTCAGGCCTTTTTCTTTTGCCGCCACCAATGCATCACGCCCAATGAAGGGGCCTTTTGCTGGATGGACGAAACGATCAAGCCCTGATTCATAAGCTGAATATTCAATGGAAAGTTCGCGCGGGATGAGGCGATAAGATTTTTCAATCGACAAGCTCGACATGGCCTTGATGCCGTAAGGCTTAATGCCAAATTCTTTGCCGGCTTCCATCAATTGATCGAACAATGCGATTTGGCTTTCGACGGGAGAATGGAATTCATAACCCAATTCACCCACGAAATTCACCCGCAACACATGGGCCGAAGCTGTGCCCACGGCAATCTCTTTGCCTGAAAGCCAAGGGAAAGCTTCATTCGACAAATCGGCCGAAGTCAACTTCTGCAAAACTTCGCGTGAGTTTGGACCCGCCAGAACCAAAACACCCAAACGCGTGGTGAGCGGATTCAAGCGCACTGAACCATCGGCAGGCAAAAGCTTGCGCAGGCAATCATGGTCATGGCGTTCAAAAGCCCCAGCAGAAACCAGATAGAAACGCCCCGGTGCCCATTCATAAACTGTGAACTCGGCGCGCACCCCGCCTGATGGCGTGAGCAAATGGGTGAGGGCTATGCGGCCTTGCTTCTTTGGAATTTTATTGGCGAGAATTGATTCAAGCCAAAGCCGCGCACCCGGGCCAGACACTTCCATCTTGGCAAAGGCACTCATGTCTTGCAGCGCCACATTGTCCATCACATTGCGGCATTCTTCACCCACAAAACGGAATGAATTTGAACGGCGGAATGACCATTTTTCAACAATGCGGCCATCATCGGTTGGCAGAGCATGATTGTGATTGGTTAAAGTGTCTTGCTTGTTCAACTCTGCTTCTGAAAGCGCATAGCCCTTTGGTGCAAACCAACCCGGCCGCTCCCAACCATAGACTGACCCAAACACTGCGCCCAAATCTTTCATACGGTCATAAACCGGCGTGCGCTTCAAAGGCCGCGCTGCTACGCGCTCTTCTTCAGGAAAATGCGGTGTGAACACATTGGCATAGGCTTCTTCGTTTTTTTCGATGAGATAGCCCTTGGTGGCGTAAGGGCCAAAACGGCGAGGATCCACACCCATCATATCAATGGTGGGTTCACCATCGACAATCCATTCCGCCAACTGCCAGCCAGCACCACCAGCCGCCGTCACACCAAAGGAATGACCTTCATTGAGCCAGAAATTTTTTCTGTCCCAAGCAGGTCCAATAATGGGCGAGCCATCAGGCGTATAAGCAATAGCACCGTTGTAAACTTTCTTGATGCCCACTTCGCCAAAAGCAGGAACCCGCGTGATGGCTGTTTCAATATAAGGGCCCAAGCGGTCTAAATCTTCTTGGAACAATTCATATTCAGATTGATCTGATGGCGCATCAACATAACAAACGGGCGCACCTTTTTCATATGGCCCCAGCAGCAGCCCACCATTTTCCTCACGCATGTACCAGCTTGAATCCGCCTCACGCAAAACACCCATTTCAGGAAGGCCCTTGGCTTGGCGTTCTTTGATGAGGGGATGTGGTTCAGTGACGATATATTGGTGTTCAACGGGAATAACCGGAATATCAAGGCCAACCATAGCCCCTGTTTTGCGGGCAAAATTGCCGGAGCAAGACACCACATGTTCGCAAGTGATATCGCCTTGATCAGTCTTCACCAACCACTCGCCCGATGGTAATTGCTCAATCGCAGTCACACTGGTGTTGCGATAGATTTCAGCGCCGCGAGAACGCGCTCCTTTGGCGAAAGCTTGGGTGAGATCCGCGGGCTGAATATAGCCATCATCAGGGTGTTGGATGGCACCAATAATGCCTTCAATATTGCACAGCGGCCAAATGTCTTGCAGCTGCGCTGGTGTCAACTTATTCACTCTAATTCCAAGCGTTTCAGCAATGCCCGCATAATACATAAACTCGTCCCAGCGGTCTTTGGTGCGAGCAATGCGGATGTTGGATACTTTTTTGAAACCCACATTCTGGCCAGTCTCAGCTTCAAGTTCGCCGTAAAGCTTCACCGAGTATTTGTGAATTTGGCCAACCGAATAGGACATATTGAAAAGCGGAAGCAAACCAGCAGCATGCCACGTGGACCCTGAAGTGAGTTCCTTGCGCTCCACCAAAACCACATCGCTCCAGCCTTTTTTAGCCAGATGATAAAGTGTCGAAACACCCACCACACCACCGCCAATGACAACAACTTTCGCTTTGCTTTTCATGGAAACACCCTTTTTGCTTCTCCTATCATTAGTGAGCAAAATTCAACAGGGGTGAGAATGGAACGACTTAGGTCAAGCTTTTTCCGACAGGCCCATATGGTGAATGATAAATTGCGCCAGTGCTGCCACATCATCGCGGTCAAAAACCGGAACAGAACTGTCAATTTTGCCATTGGCCGCCACGGCCACAATGGTGGGGTCGTCCCCTGCTAAAATGGGATGGTTCAGTTCCAAATTCCGCACTTCAATCTTATCATGGCTATCGCGCTTATAACCCTCAACAATCACCAGATCACAAGGTGAGAGCTTGGCTAAAATTTCATCCAGTGAAGGCGGTTCAGCGCCGCGCAGTTCATTCATAATGGCAAAGCGGTTTTGCGAAACCACCGCCACTTCCGATGCACCGGCTTTTCGGTGCCTGAAACTATCTCGGCCCTCATGGTCAATATCAAAATCATGGTGCGCGTGTTTGACGGTCGAGATCTTGAACCCAAGCCCCGTCAGATGGCGCACCAGCTTTTCCACCAGCGTGGTCTTGCCGGAATTTTTGAAGCCACAAACACCGATGATGCGTTGCATTCACCGAACCTTAGGCAAAATCTTCAGCGCCGCAGTCATATCAGCGGGTGTGTTGATGTTCATAAACGGATCATAATCATCTGCCCGCCAATTCACTTTTGTGGCGTTTATTTTGAAAACCCAATCTTGCACACGGTTTGATTTGTGCATTTCCACTTCAAGATTTGGCAAAAGTTTTACGGGCCAGAAGCCTGTCAGGAAGTGATCCTGACCTTTGGAATTGGCAAAGGCCGCCTTGGTGCCCGCAAGCTTCTTGACGAGATCATGCGGCAAAAAAGGCCCATCTGCTGGCACGGTGACAACGGCATCATAGCCTTCCTCATCAGCATAAGTGAGGGCTGCATGAATTCCCGCCAGAGGGGTGTCAACTTCAGTTTCAATATCGGGAATGATATCAAATTCCAAAAACTCAAACCGTTTGCTTTCACCATTGGCATTGATAACGATATCTTCAACTTGCGGAATAAGCCGATCAATCACGCGGGCAATGAGGGTTTTGGGCCCAAGTTTTAAAAAGGCCTTTTCTGTGCCCATGCGTTTTGATTTTCCACCAGCAATAATGGCACCGAGAATATTCATGCGTGGCTATAAATCCTTTGGGTTGGAATAAAGATTTTGATGTCGTCGCCAACCGAAACATCACCCTCGCATTCGACCCAAGCGGTCAGCCCACGCTTATGCGTAGCGGCTTTGACAAACAGTGGGCCTTTTTCAGGATATGGTTTTGCGATCACGTCAGCCACCTGACGACAGGGGAGATTTTCCGTGTCGATCACCAGTGTGGCGCCAGAAGGAAATTGCAGGCGGGAAGATGGTGGCAATAATGTGAGATCGGGAATGCCTGATGTCACCATATTGGCCCCCAACCACGAGGCGTTAATTTCTGGCAATTCTAATGCAGCAGCCACTTCGGCCATTTCTTCTGCGGAAATCAGGGACATTTGGCGCACATTGCGGATCACAGTATTGCGCTTGTAGGTTTGCAATGTGCGGCTGTCTGAAAGCCGTGTCTCGCCGGTGTGGCAATCGCCTTCCGGGCCAGACAGAAGCAAGTTCAAACTGGTCCGCGCCTGCTTTTCAAAACCATTGTCACGGTTCACCGTCGATAAAAGCTGCTCCACACGGCCTGTGAATTTTAATTTCGTGACGACGGACACCGCTTGTTCTCCAGATTAAAATTTCACTATAAGCAAGCTTATGGATAATCGCCACCCGCAAACTGTGCTAAATCTTTCAGGTCTGCTCTGCCCGCTGCCTGTGTTGAAGGCGCGCAAAAAGCTTGAAGCTATGACCAGTGGTTCAGAACTTGTGGTCCTAGCGACAGACCCCATGGCTGCGATAGACATGCCGCACTTTTGTAACGAGCAGGGCCATGTTCTTCTGGAGCAAAGCCAGACGGACCAAACCCTGCGCTTTAGGATTAAACGCAAATGACATATGATTTTGGTGCATTCAACAATTGGGGCCAATTGAAAAAAGTGGCGGTGCGTTCCGTTGCATCGGCCTTTGTGTCGGATGCCAAGATTGATGCAGAGTGGAAAGATTTAAACTTTCATTCGCGTCCAAATTTGAAAAATGCGCTGAAAGAATATGCGGTCGTTGAAACAGCTCTTAAATCGACCGGCGCTGAAGTCATTGATTTAGGCGTTGGCGAAGGCCTGACACTCGACAGTCTTTATACGCATGATGCCCTTATCATCACTCCCAAAGGTCTGGTGCGCCCGCGTATGGGCAAGCCCCAGCGCCGCAAGGAAGCAGTGGTGAATGGGGCTGTGTTGGAAAAACTTGGATTTCCCATTGCAGGCGAAATTACCGGTGAAGGTAAAATCGAAGGCGGCGATTTGGTGTGGATTGATCGCAACACTTTGCTGGCAGGTGTGTGCTACCGCACCAATGTCGAAGGGGTGCGCCAGCTGCAAGCGATCTGCGGGTCCGATGTGAATGTGATGTGGTTTGACATGCCGCATTATAAAGGCCGCTCAGACGTGTTTCATTTGATGAGTTGTCTTAGCCCTTTGGATAAAGATCTAGCTGTGGTCTATCAGCCGTTGATGGCAGGCAGGCTTTTGGAGTTTTTAGAAACACGCGACTTTAAATTCGTTGATGTGCCAGATTCAGAATTTGAAACCATGGGCTGCAATGTTTTAGCCTTGGGTCCATGTCACGCCATGATGGTGGCCGGAAACCCGATCACTGAACAGCGCATGCGTGATGCAGGTGTTAAGGTTGAAGCGATCGAAGGTTATGACATCTGCCGCAAAGGCGAAGGCGGGCCAACGTGTATGACGCGGCCTTTGGTGAGGGGTTAGCTGCAAGCAGCCCTTCGAGTCTCGCAAGTGCTCGCACCTCAGGGTGAGGGAATTATCCAAATGTCCTCACCCTGAGGTGCCGCTTTTTTGCGGCCTCGAAGGGTTGGTTGAGACATTCACAGCGGCTTTGTTAAAACAGCGCCTGCACCTTTGGCTTAAATCCCACGGTAATTGTTCCATCCGCGTGTTCAATCAAAGGCCTGCGGATAAGCGATGTATGGTTTTGCGCCAGAGCAATGGCTTTTTCTTCGGTCACATCGGTCTTGTCTTCTTCTGAAAGACCTTTCCACGTGTAGCCTGCGCGGTTGATCAATTTCTCCCAACCGCCCACACTCTTCATCCATTTTTTAATCTGAGCTTTAGTGGGTTTCTCAACTGAGTAATCGGAAAATTCGATTACGACAGATTTTGTATCAAGCCATTTCAAGGCATCTTGGCAAGTAGAGCATTTTTTTAAACCGTAGGCTTTGATCGTCATGTATCACCTGTTGAGAGAAAGTGTCTTGTCCGTAAAGGCATCTGCACCACCTGAAATCTGATCGGTGAAGGCTTTGAATAGACCTTCGATTTCAGATTTCTCAATGTCTTTCACTATAAACACCAACCGCGTTTCAGCCCGCCCATCTGGCCAATCTTTCAGGCGCACCGGAGGGTGAAACACATGCTGCACGCCGTGTACGGCCAAGGGCCGGGTTGGATCGTCAGAGGTTTTAATCAGCCCCTTCATGCGCAGCATATTGGCACCATGATAGGAAGCCAGCAGCTCAAAAAATAATTCCAAGCCTTGCGGAGAAATGGCGCGGCTATCTGAAAACGTAAACGACCGGATATGCGCATCATGGCGTGATTTATCGTGGTGGTGATGCTGATGTCTATGCACCGCTTCATCAGCCAGCCACCCTTGAACATTCACTGTTTTGGTGGCGGGATCAAACAATCCCATGGTAAACAAGCGTGCTGCTGTGGCTTCACCGCGATGCGTGGTGAGAAGCCGCGCTGAAGGATTTAATTTCCGCAAGCGCCCTATAATTGCGAACATTTTTTCTTCGCCTTCAAGCCCGTGCAGAAGATCAAGTTTTGTGAGAACAATGCGATCAGCCACCGCCACTTGCTTAACAGCTTCGGGGTGCGCATCCAAAGTGGCCCAACCATTCACACCGTCAACAACAGTGATCACCCCTTCAAGCCGCAAGCGTTGCAATAAAAGATCATCGCGCATGAGTGCGTGAAGCACAGGTGCGGGATCAGCCAGCCCCGTGGTTTCAATCACAATGCGGTCAAAGGCTTTCACCGTGCTCGCATCACGCCGCGATAAGAGGTCGGCAATCGTCACAATTAAATCGCCACGAATGGTGCAGCACAGACAGCCTGAGGACAGCTCAACAATATTATCATCAGATTTTTCGACCAGCAGATGATCAATGCCGATCTCACCAAATTCGTTGATGATCACGCAAGCGTTGGCCAACACATCTTCTTTCAGCATCGAATTGAGAAGTGAGGTTTTACCGGACCCTAAAAAACCAGTGAGAACGGCAACAGGAATGGGGGTGCGATCAATCATAACTCATCTTTGAACCAGAATGCTTATCTTGATTGTTGAAATGCGACACGGCTTGCATATTTTTGTCGAAGTTCAATGCACGGTCTTACGAACCCGACCTTTGCGGCGGGGCGGGAGTTTTATTTTTTCTACGTCCGAGCCCTCGTCTGAGGCTGCATCTGGCGTAGGGGGTGGCAATGGCGCGCTGGCCGCAATTTGTTGGATGGTAGTTTGTGGCAAAACATAACAGGTGGCACCATCAAGTCGGTATTGACGACAAAGATCAAGGCTGGTGGATTGATCGAGATTCCAGAGCATTGCGGAATAGCCATTAATGCCGGTCGTCTTGATCACTCCGTGCTGGCCCACAACATCAATGCCTGCAGGCGCTATCATGCGGCCACGCAATGCCATGTCGGCTTTAACAAGTGTATCATAGGTCCCAAATGAAACAGCCCATCCCGCCATCTCATGCGCGTTGACAAGCGAAGTGGGTGGCCTACCTTTGCAGACGGCGGCCGACATATCCGCAGGAACGATAGCGCCGTAGGATTGATCAACGATCTCGCCCACTTTGCCGTGGGTAGGATCGGGTTGGCGATCCAAACCAGATTTTAAGAGCAATTCAGAAAGTTGGGCGCGCCTGCTGCCATTGCGGGCCCCCAGAACCACCGAAATCAATTGCCGCCCATCTCTCACAGCAGATCCAACTAAATTATATCCAGAATTACAAACAAACCCAGTTTTCATACCCACAGCTTCGGGCATAGTCCTAATCAGGCTATTGTGGTTGGCCAAACGGCGCTTGCCAACGCTAACAAATTCTTGATTGAAATAATGAGCGTGTTCTGGGAATTCATTGATGAGCAGGGCCGCTACAATGCCAATATCACGCGCACTGGTAATCTGGCGTGGATCAAACAATCCATTGGGGTTTACAAAATGTGTAGCCGACAAGCCAATATCATGTGCGACTGCATTCATGTCTTTAGCAAAGGCAGGAATGGAACCGCTGCCAGCTTCAGCCAATACATAAGCCATGTCATTTGCGGAATAAACCAACATGGCTTGTAAGGCGAAATCAACTTTCACTGTCTTTCCGGCAGGCACGCCAATCTTACTGGCGGGTTGCGACGCTGAAAGTTCAGACACCGGAATATCTTGATCCATACGCAGTTGACCACCACGGATCTTTTTGAAAATCACATAACCCGTCATCAGTTTGGTGAGAGATGCTGGATACCAAGGCTCTCCGGCGCGGTCTTGGCTGATCACTTCGCCTGTACGGGCATCGAACAACAGGCTAGGCCCGGTGCTGGTTTCAGCATGAGCGGAGACCAATGCTATCACCGCAAAATATCCAATGAAAATGATCCGCACCAACAACGCCACGAAATTTCCGCCTGCTATCTTAAAAACCAAGTTTGGGCCTAGCCCATGAATGAAAGGCAATCAACCAAGATTGCGGTTTAACCACGGCAACTGATATGGATGGTGCCCTTGGAGGGACTTGAACCCCCACTCCTCTCGGAAACGGATTTTGAGTCCGTCGCGTCTACCATTCCACCACAAGGGCATTTCCGGCACTCTCTAATGCCATGAGGCTTGCGCCGTCAACCAGAAAGGCGCTTTAAAACGCAAATGATCCGAATTTCCGATTCGTTTTTTATTGATGAGCGTGACATCAAAGAAACATTCATGCGCGCCTCCGGCCCCGGCGGCCAAAACGTCAACAAAGTGTCGACGGCGGTGGAACTGCGTTATTTAGTCACAATTTCAGGGCTAGACGAAGGAGCATTGAAGCGGTTGGAGACTTTGGCAGGACGGCAACTGACCCAAGACGGGGTTTTAGTGATCCAAGCCCAAGAATTCCGTTCGCAGGAGCGCAACCGGGCCTTGGCACAAGAAAAGCTCGTCACTCTGTTGCAAAAAGCATTGATCCGCCCAAAAACCCGGCGAAAAACGAAACCAACTTATTCTTCAACGCTCAAACGTCTCGATACCAAGGTAAAGCGCGGCAAAACTAAAAACCTGCGCAGTACAAAACCGGATATGGATTAAAAATGCTGAATAAACTCTATGACTGGACATTATCGCTCGCCGCTCGCAAATCTGCGGAAATCTGGCTCGCGGTGATCGCTTTCGTTGAAAGCTCGGTTTTTCTAGTGCCTGCTGATGTATTGTTTTTGCCGATGGCGTTGGCCAGACCAAGTCGCGCCTATCGTTATGCTTTTGTGGCTACCGTCGCTTCCACGCTGGGTGGAATTGCCGGATATTATTTGGGATACTTCGCGTATGAAGCAATCGCCAAGCCAATTCTAAGTGCGTTCGGTGAATTGCAAAAATTTGAACATTTGAAAGCTTGCACCAGCAATGAAACACTTCTGGTTTTATTGGCCACATCAGGCTTGGCGCATTTGCCACCCATTAAAATCGTTACAATTTTAGCAGGTGTGGTTCAAATCAGTTTTGTGTTTTTCGTCCTCTCTTGCATCATTGCAAGAGGCATACGGTTCTTTGCATTAGCCTGGGCACTAAAAACATACGGCGACACTATAAAGCATTTCATTGAAAAGCGTTTGGGACTTCTCGCAGGCCTTGTTGCCGCCATCTTAATTGCGCTCTATCTAGCCGTAAAATTCCTCGGCAGTTCTGGAGCCTTCTCATGCTAAATAATCTAACTCATCGCCAAACTTTGCACGCAGTTTTCGCGATTACGACCGCCGTGTTGATTGGTGCGTGGATTTTTGAGTATCTGGGATATGCGCCTTGCGAGCTGTGTTTAATGCAGCGCTATGCTTATTATGCCGTCATTCCGCTCGGTTTGTTATTTTCATTCTTGGATCCAAAACTGCAACGTGGTGGACTTTATCTTGTGGCACTCATCATGCTGGGCAGCATGATTTTTGGCATCTTTCATGCAGGCGTTGAGTGGAAATTTTGGCAAGGCCCAACCACCTGCACCGGCGGCAAAGTGACAGGTGGCCTGCCTGATCTTACTAAAAAAGCAGTAATGTGTGACGAGCCAGCCCTTCGAATTTTAGGGCTTTCGCTCGCGGGTTGGAATGCAATTGTTTCGGCAGCTGTTTCGTGGTTTGCCTTTAGCAGGGCTCAAGGATCAAGCTCAGCATCCCAATAAAGATAATCCATCCAACTTTCATGCAGATAGTTGGGTGGAAACAGGCGACCATTGCTGTGCAGCTTGTTGACTGACGGAATTTCCGGCCAGTTTCTGGGGAACATGCCTGCTTCCTTGGGCATCATTCCGCCTTTGGTGAGATTACAAGGTGAACAGGCCGCCACCACATTTTCCCATGTTGTCTGTCCGCCTTTAGAGCGGGGAATAACGTGATCAAACGTCAAGTCATTGCCATCACCGCAATATTGGCACTCAAACCGATCGCGCAAAAACACATTAAACCGTGTGAAGGCAGGATTACGGGAGGGTTTCACATAAGTTTTGAGCGAAACAACACTGGGAAGCTTAAATTCTGCAGAGGAAGAGTGCACCACACGGTCATACTCAGAAACGATATTTACACGGTCAAGAAACACGGCTTTCACCGCATCCTGCCAACACCACAAGCTCAAAGGATAGTAGCTCAAAGGCCGGTAGTCGGCATTGAGAACCAAAGCGGGACAAGCTTCTGGCGCGATCGGCGCGTGATACAAGGAAAACCTCTTTTCAACCAATCAGATCATACTACTATAGGCACTATATCAATTCTGTGAAGGGGCGAGCTGTCACGCCTGTGGAAGGCCCTTCAGGCCACGATAGTGGCTCCATAACAATCGTGCTGCCACCGCCCGCCATGGCCGCCAGTTTTCAGCAAGTGATGTCATTTCTGAAATTTCAGGGCGGCGCTGCAGTCCTAGGAAATCTTGGGCTGCAATGCGAAGCGCCAAATCTCCAATTGGCCAAGCATCAGCAGCGCCGAGAACCGAAAGCAGATAGATATCCGCCGTCCAAGGGCCAACTCCATGAATGGCACACAGCTTTTTAACGACAGCATTTTCATCATGCTCGGCGAAATTCAAATCCCTTCGGGCCGCGGCATGGAACGCCTTAGCCTTGGTTCGTGAAAGCCCCAAGACTATCAATTCAGATTCTGGACAGTCTAAAACAGTTTCTGCCGCGCAATTGCCCAATCGCAGCTTGATCCGTGCCCAAATGGCGGCCGCGGCTTGCAGCGATAGGAATTGCTCAGTGATAATAATGAGTAATCCTTCCAAACCTTGTGGAGAGACCCGCAATGACGGCAGTCCATGCATAGCGATGACAGTTAAGAAGCGCGGCTCCACCAAGCACAGCGCATCAGCTCCGCGCTGAAGTTCTTCCATTGAAGCCACGCGTTTCATGTCAGAAATCGGAAGTAATGCCTTTTTTCTCCCAATCACCAAAGCGTGTGGGTTCGGGGCCTTTGCTACCATTAACTTCAGTTGGAAGCCGTAATTTAACAGCCAAGTTACGACGCTCCTCAGCTTCAGCCAAGGCCCGTTTTGCAGCATCGCTGAGTTGCAGTTTGTCCATCAAAAATTCTCCTTCTCATAAGCTAGCAAATTAGCAGTTCATTAACCACAAACCAGTGAAGCTGAATTTTCTCAATTGAAACCCTAAAGGCAAAACGAAGCTTTTCATGGCTGATCGTGGTACATTTCGCGTTGTAACGCCGCCCCTTCACCGGGTAAATGCACTGAGCTGGGCCAAGCTCTGGACGAAGTTACAACCCGGCCCACAGAATGTGGCCACCGGCTTCGGCCAACCCATCAATCGGTTACTCGCAGGCGATCCCAATCAAGCTTTTGCCATGTATGCGGGTCAATTCACTTTCGCAGGTGAAACCTTCAAAGGCACTGGACCAGAAATTTTTGGTGGCCGCACCGGTTCTCTGGCTTGGCGAACAGGCTTACAAAATTTGGGCTGGCTTCAGCATTTTGCTGCAAGCAATCGCAATCTCCACGCCCATTTCGCTTTAAGGCTATTGGGCCATTGGCACCAAGTTAACAAAGCCCCACGGGATTGCGCCACTGCAGCAAAAATTATTTTGGCCCTCTCCATTGATGGCGCAAATCTTGCGAAATCTTGTGACGCTCATTTACAGCAAGAGTTTCTGCAGTTTGTGACAAAGCAGACTAAAGTTCTACTCCGGTCAACGCCACGCAATTTGCAACTCAGTCTTTTGAAATCTGTAGCACTGCTTCATGCCGTCACAGCATTTCAAGGGTTGGATGCCTTAAGAAAACCTGCAATCGAACTTTTCGGCAATACAATCGACAAAATCATTCTCGCAGATGGCGGACACATATCGCGCAATCCGCAAGATGTTTTAATACTGCTTGCGCTACTTATGCCGCTCAAAGTTGCAATGAAATCCGCTCATTTTAATTTCCCAGCAAGTGGCGCAAAAGCCGTCGAACGCATGTTGCCTTTCGTGGCGATGCACACCTTTAGAGATGGTGGCTTAGCCAAGTTTTGTAACAATAATCCGCAACCTGATATGATCACGGCTATCCTGCGTCTTGATGACACTAAAGCGCAAGCTTTGATCCATGCTCGTTATTCGCGCTACGCACGTCTTGACCAAAGCAAAGTCGCATTGTTGGTTGATACACAACGTGCCTATGATTTTGAGTTTGCCGACGGGCCGCAACGCCTGTTTACCAGCACCGCGCTTCACCACAATGAAAACGGTTCGGCACAATTTCACGAAAGTCAGAAAGGCACTGTACTGCAAATTGATTTGGCATTGGATTGTTCTCGCACTTATTTTTTGTCAGCCAACGGCAATGATTTGCGCGTAGAGGATATTCATGGCAATCCCTTAGAAATTACTCTTCATCTCGAACCGGATATCAAATTGAGTGCTCTGCGCGAAGGTACGGGCATTATGCTCGTAACGCCGGACCGAACGGTGTGGCAATTGTCTTGGCGCGGGGGTGATGCGCATATTGAGCAAAATGGGGCAATGATAAAAATTGAGAGCAACGGCGGCCAGCGCTTGAACTGGGCTTTGAAAAAGCAACCCAAATCAGCAAAGGTGACACAGCGCAAGCGTGATAACGAGCCTGACCTTTTGACGTAATTTTTTCATTTCTCACTGGTCCTGCTTCCGCTATGGCAAACCTGACGCCAAGTGGAGTTTCCAATGTCTGACCTGCCTATCACCCGTGCCTTGATTTCAGTTTCTGATAAAACTGGACTGTTGGAATTTGCTAGATCTTTAGTGAGTCTGGGTATTGAGCTCATCTCGACGGGCGGCACAGCAGCAACTTTGAAGGCTGCCGGTATTGCCGTTCAAGACGTGTCCACGCTTACAGACTTTCCAGAAATTATGGATGGTCGTGTGAAAACCTTGCATCCCAAAGTTCACGGCGGGCTTCTCTCAATCCGTGGCAATGCCGCCCATGAAAAGGCCAAGGCAGAGAACCAGATTTCTGATATAGATTTACTTGTCGTCAACCTCTATCCGTTTGAGGCGACCGTCGCCAAGAACGCCGATTGGGATGAAACCATCGAGAACATTGACGTGGGTGGCCCAGCAATGATCCGGGGTGCTGCAAAAAATCATCACGATGTGACTGTGATTGTGGACCCATCTGATTATGCCCGCGTGCTCAGTGAACTACAGGCGAGCAAATCAACGACGCTCAGCACACGCAAAGCCTTAGCCGCAAAAGCGTTCTCCCGAACTGCCGCTTATGACACTGCGATTGCCAATTGGTTCAACACACAAAATGGCGATACAACACCAGATTATTTCACTATTGGTGGCCCGCGCATTCAAATCTTGCGTTATGGCGAAAATCCACATCAAACAGCCGCCCTCTACAAAACCAGTGACAGACGTTTAGGAGTTGCAAACGCAAAGCAATTGCAAGGCAAAGAGCTTTCTTACAACAACATCAATGATGCTGATGCGGCTCTCGAAGCCTTGCGTGAATTTGAAGAAACCGCTTGCGTGATTGTAAAACACGCCAACCCGTGTGGCGTGGCTGTTGGCGCTACATCTTTTGAAGCCTATGCCAAGGCACTGGCCTGTGACACAACAAGCGCGTTTGGTGGTATTCTCGCCTTTAACAAGATCCTCGATGGCAAGACTGCTGCTGAAATTGCCAAGCTTTTCACTGAGGTGATTATTGCTCCTGATGCCGATCAAGAAGCGCTGCAGATTTTTTCTGGAAAGAAAAATCTGCGTCTGCTTTTGTTGCCCGATTTAACCCAGCACAAAACCAGCACTCAAATTGTAAAATCAGTGGCCGGCGGATTGTTGGTGCAAAGTTCAGATGCAATGTCGGTGAGTGATATGACATTGCGGGTTGTCACCAAGCGCCAACCCACGGTGCAAGAATTGGCTGACCTGCGTTTTGCATTTCGTGTGGCTAAGCATGTAAAATCCAACGCCATCGTCTTTGCCAAAGACTGTGCCACAGTGGGCATTGGGGCTGGTCAAATGTCGCGTATTGATTCAACCCTCATTGCTGTTCGCAAAAGCTTGGATGCCTCTGGCGTGAAGGGCTCGGTTTTGGCCTCTGACGCCTTCTTCCCTTTCCCAGACGGTATAGAAGCCGCAGCGGAAGCAGGCGCCACCGCCATCATACAACCCGGTGGGGCGATGAAGGATGAAGATGTGATTAAAGCCGCTGACGCAGCAAACCTAGCCATGGTGTTCACCGGTATTCGCCATTTCAAGCATTGAGTCTTTTCCAGTCGCATGATTAACTTCGGGCATGACCAAGGAACTGGCTTATTTTCTGCAGCAGGCTTTAAATGTGGTTCAGCTCTCCACATTCTATGTGCCGCTGGCTGTGGCCTTTGCCCTCATTCAAGCGATCACAAGAAAGGTATTCCTGTCTTTTGGTGATGTGGCGATGTTTGGTTCCTTCGGCGCAGTCTATATATGCTTTGCTAGTCTTTTGCGCGGTGATGAAGAAATTTTGGCTGCTATACTTTCTCTGCTTATGGCCATTCTTTGCGCTGCCAGTTTTGGTCATGTGGCCGCGCGTTATGTTTTTGCGCCGCTCATTAATAAATCCGCACAAGCTTTTATGATTGCATCCATTGGCTTCTCGATTGCAGTGCAGGAATTAATGAGGTTGCAAACAGGTGGTCGCGATA
The DNA here is from genome assembly GCA_031423845.1 of Hyphomicrobiales bacterium. Lineage (GTDB taxonomy): Bacteria > Pseudomonadota > Alphaproteobacteria > Rhizobiales > Aestuariivirgaceae > Aestuariivirga. The sequence continues at coordinate 30,122 of JANPGD010000140.1, forward strand.
TTTGGATTCCACCATTGTTTCAAGGCGAAGATATTGTGTTTTCGTCAGGGCAATATGTTTTACAAATTTCTGCAATTACAGGTTTGGCCATGATCCTTTCAGTGATGACAGTTGCAGGGCTAGCGGCGGTCTTAGTATTCACCCAGTTTGGGCGCAATTGGCGCGCCTGTTCCCAAGAAATAGCCTTGGCGAAATTGTGCGGCGTAAACACTGAAAGTGTTATGCGCCATACATTTATGTTGGGTGCGGGCCTGTCAGCCGTCGCCGGTTGGACAGTTGCAATTTCTTATGGTGGCACCAGTTTTTCGTCGGGCCTCATGTTGGGTTTCAAAGCCATGTTTGCAGCCGTCATTGGCGGTTTTGGTTCTGTGAAGGGTGCGGTGCTGGGAGCCATTTCATTGGCCGCACTCGAAGTGCTATGGTCTGCATCATTCTCAACATCCTACAGAGATGTAGGGGTCTTCAGTTTCATCGTGCTGGTCTTGCTGCTGCGGCCCGAAGGTCTGGCCGGGATTGGCACTCAAAGAGAAAGTGAAATGATATGAATAAGTTTTGTATCGTGATCATGAGCCTGATCTTATCAGCTTGCGGCGACGACAGTGGCCCCAAAGATTATTTGAAGATTGCTGGTGGTGGCATCACTTTTAATTATCGTTACTCACAAGCCTCAATGGTTGTTATCGCACAGCAGAAATATCCATTGCCGGAGGGAAGCACTGTGGAGGCTCAATTTGACTTACCTGGGCAATCCGTGCGGCAAATTGTGACGTTGCCAAGCATAGCGGGTAAACTCACTTACAAACTGCAAAGTGATCCTTTGCTAGGCATAAAAAAGGGCTGCGAATATAACGTGACCATTCGTCTTCTCGATCAATCCGGAAAGCAACTTGACCGCGATGACCGCGTCTACATATCTGATTTGGACCAAGCAACTCTGCCAACCAAACCCCTTGTGGAGGGTATTGCACTCACGCCCCATTTGGAAAATCTTTAGCTCGACGGCCAGACATCCAAGAATCTAAAGCATTAGTGCAATTGATTTTCCCTCAAACTACAGAAGCGTAATTCACCGTCGGACTATTGTCATTCAATCGATCGAGAATCAGGCCAGTATCACGTAATTGTTCTTCAAGAATCAGTTTTTGTTTGTTGAGGAGTTCCAGATGAACGCGCAAAGAATTTTCAATAAATTGTTTTCCTTCTTCGCCCTCGTCGACCAGTGAAAGTAATTTTATATTGGCTATACTTACACCTAATTTCCGCATCGCCAAAATGATGGTTAGCCGCTCTACATCGCTACTTAAATATGTTCTGAAGCTACCATGTCGCGTCGGCTTCAACAGTCCTTCCCGTTCGTAGTATCGGATTGTTTTTGGGTTGACCCCTAACTTGTTGGCTAATTCGCCAATGAACAAAAATTCTGGGATATTATTAGGTGTTTCCGATTTGGCGCTATCGGTTCCGCTTAGAAAATCAAAAAAATCGCGCGCATTTTTCATATTAGTCACCTTCAATAATTTTTTGATTTTTAGTCTTGTTCACACGCAAGAAAACTCACATCAAAATATTCACAACAAACCATCGAAGCAGTCGGGCAGCTTACAAATCATAACGCACCAGCTCTTTGAACTACCCTTGGTAGAGCTGTCTGCCCACGCGGACATCGTATATTCAATGTGCAAGTTCGTAACTGCTATTTTTGGCAGAGCTCGATAATATATCTACACAAGCAAACTCGGCGGTGCTTTAACATTTGATTTCAATAAGGAAATTGAACTTTTAATCGAGATCCTATGCATCATTTTGCAACTCAGCCTAACTGAAAGTTGCTTGTGCTACGGCTCAAAATTGATATTTATTGACCCAATCTTAAGTATAGCTCTACAATAAATGTAATTATAAATTGCATTTTGGGAAATGGTGATTGGTTTGGGATTCAGCAATTTTTCCAGTACTTTTAAGCAGTATGAGAAATCTACGACGGTATTTTCAAACAATCCCCGAATCAATGATGCCTGTCGGTTCTTCGATTTAGACTGTGCTTTTCATCTTTGTTTAAACCTGCCCCACGAAACAAACGTGACAAAGTTTAAGCATGTTTTACATTCACCCGCCCATTGCTATGTGCGCGAAACAGCTAAAGCTGTAGAAGTCGGTCCTAGCGACAAGACCAACAACAATTTCTCAATTCATTTGCATTTATTTAAAAGCGAACTGTCAGCTGAGCGGCATCTAGGGTCGCAGGATGTACGTTCAATATCGTTTACAATCGAGGGTCAGTTGGGAGAAACCTGTATTTTTTCTCTCTTTTCCGAACGCTCTGATTTCGAATGGAAGCATTTTGAACAGCGCAATTCTCTCGATATAGAAATGTATTCTGAATGTTTTCGTCAAAATGCTTTGGCTCTATCCGTTGAATTCAACCACAACTCGGAATGTAGTTTAACCCGAAGAGAAATTGAAGTGTTGCGATGGTCGGGTGTGGGAAAGACCTACAAGGACATAGCATTGCAACTGGGCATATCTAGTCGGACAGTTCGGTTCTTTCTGGAAAACGCTCGCCAAAAACTTGGCGGCTTAAACACGACTCATGCCGTAACAAATGCAATGCGTCGTGGCTTAATTTAAGTAGCCTCTTGTTACACACTCTGTTTCAACTTGAAACGGACATCAATCCGCATCAGCTCGGGCTCAACCTTCCACTTGGTGTCAACACTTACGGTAACTTGTACAAGTGATGTCCTGCAAAACAGGTCCCCTAAATGAAGTAGGCTTCATGTAGTATAAGTGCATGTTTTTACAGTATTTTTATAATTTTTTAACTGTTAATTAACCACGTAGAAATATCCATTAAGTGGCGACTTCCAAAGAAATTTGGGTTTGCGGTTTTTAAATCGCGAGATGGGCAAGGGGAACAAAATGATAATATTTGTTGGTTTACGCTTAGAAGAGACTGATATCTATCAGGTCGGTCTCGCAGAGGTAGGAATGACCACTTACGCCATTTCTGATAATGAGTTCCACGAATGGTTTTCCTCTCTCGATACCAAAGAGAAATCGGCAGTTGAGACGATTGTTGTGGGAGATTGTCCGAACAAGTACAAAGCGATCAATCTCATAAAATCCAAATCCACTATTCCTGCAATTGCGATCAACTCTTTATCCGACACGGATGCAATGTTGAATCTATTTTTGTCGGGAGCCGACGATGTTATAACCACACAAGCACAATCACGCGAAATAATTGCGCGCATTGGCGCCATTAGGCGTCGAACTCTCGCTCCAGCGGGTTTTATTGCTATTGGGCCGTTGCAAGTTTATTTTGACGGACGCGATCCAGAAATTAATGGTGAAGTTGTTGCTCTTCCGCGGCGCGAGCGTCGGATCCTGGAATATCTCGCGGCCAACAGCTCACGCAGGGTCAATCGATCAATGATTTTTAATGCAGTATATGGATTATTTGAAGAGGAAGTTGAGGAAAGCGTTGTCGAAAGTCATATCAGCAAGCTCAGAAAAAAACTGCGGTTCTGTTTGGGTTTTGATCCGATCGATAACCAGAGATATCTTGGCTATCAATTGATACCGCAAACCGCAATCGCGAAAGCAGAACTAGACAACGTCGACCTCAGAACAAACTCTGAGAAAGCAAGAACTATTGGAATAACTCCGCGTTACCACGCGCAAGAAGACCGTGAAGTGCTCGCTGCCTAGTCGACTTAATTTTAAAATTTTTGTGCATCACTCCAAGTTCGGTGACGCGGAATCTTGGTCAATTCCGCGCCACAGATCATGGTGCTATCTCAATAAATTGAAATATTCAGTAAGCACCTCGCCCAGTCAGCAGAGCCCTAAAAGTCAAACCAATTAAAGCAATGTCAGAGAAGATTGTTTGGGAACGACTATAGGCTAGGTCCATATTGATCATACGATCAAAGCTAACTTCTGCGCGTCCCGATACTTGCCAAATTCCTGTAAGCCCAGGCTTAACATCCAATCGACCCAAGGCTTTTTTTGGATAGGCAGCAACTTCTTGCGGCAAAGCTGGGCGTGGTCCAACGATTGCCATGTCGCCTTTCCAAACATTCAAAATTTGTGGCAGCTCGTCGAGAGAGAACCGACGCAGGAATTTCCCCACGCGTGTGACACGAGGATCATTCTTTGATTTGAAGCAAATTCCCTTGCGTTCCGAAGTGTGTAATATTTCGTTGCGCCGCGCCTCGGCATCCAAATACATCGAACGGAATTTGTAAATTTTAAACAACTTACCAAACTCGCCAACACGGGTCTGCGTAAAAAATACCGGACCTCGCGTCTCAAATTTAATAGCAAGCGCTATCAAAGCAACGATCGGCGCCAAGGCCAGCAATGCACCACCAGAAAGGATTAGGTCGAGACTTCGTTTAGCAAGATTGTTCATCGATAAAGATGTCTTGTTGGCAAAATACTCCTGAGTTGATCTTCCAATAAAGGCAGGATTACCGATTACGTAACGCTTGAACATTCGCTTTGGCTCAATTGCCAATCGCCAAGTCCATTCGAGCCCCATTTTACGTAGTATTTGAGGAGCCCGTGAAATCCGTCCAGACCAAAAATCAAATTGTGCGCCAACTCCGAAGACGATTTGCGCATTAAGGCGGTGGCGATTGCGAGCAATCCAAACATCTTGAAGGGGAACGCCCATAGCAACCAAAACAACCTCGGCCCCTGAAGCATTTATGTTTTCGATAATTTCAGCCTCTTCGTGACTTTGAAAAAATCCATGTCGAGTTCCAACGACTTCAAGATTCGGTGTGATTGATTTAGCCTGCAACGAAGCGGCTTCAGCGATACCGGGTTGACTTCCAAACAAAAATGCTTTGAGCTTTCTTGACGCACATTCGTTCATAATGTGAGGAAAAAGATCCGTACCATTGAGATTTTCAACGAACGTCTTGCCTTGAATGCGTGCGGCAAGATTCATGCCCGAACCATCGGGTAATAAGAGCGTCGCTTTGGACAGTGCCCAACGATAAACCGGATCTGCTGCAGATACATTAATGCAATGCGCGTTTAAAAACGCGACGGTTTGTTTGCCTGAATTGAATATTGTTTCAAAGGCTTTCTGACGTGTATCATTGAAAATATTGAAATCGAATAGCTTGATTGTATTTGGTTGTAACATTTGAGGCTCCTGCTTTTCTTTTTTTTCAACACTACGTCAACGCCAATTCAGAATCATTGTCACAGCAGCACACTTGGGCCGATCAGGAGAGGTGATCTGCGTTCAAAATCGGACTCCAATATTTCAAAAGTTGAAAAGCCTACTCTTTGGAAGACTCGCATGGTTTAAACAAACTGAATTTAAATTTGTGATTTTAGGAATCTCGTCAACTTTACTTAAGCTTTTAAGCTTAGAGTTTCTCGCAGGACCACTGCGATATTAGGGGTCAGTTTCGCGCAAGGAGTTAAGTATGAAAGTTCTAATTGCCGATGACCACGATCTTGTGAGAGAGACGCTTGCGGCTTATCTCATGCGCGAACCTGGCATTGAGGTTTCTACCACGGCTGATTTTCATTCCGCGGCTAAGAGAATAAAAGTTGATGGTCAGTTTGATCTGGTTTTGCTGGACTATAATATGCCAGGGATGAATGGCCTTCAAGGTTTGGTCAAAGCTCTCGAACTCACAGGCGGACGTCCAGTGGCAATCATGTCAGGCAGTGCAAGCCGTAGCATTGCAGAAGAAGCTCTCGCATTGGGTGCCATGGGCTTCCTCCCTAAAAGCATGGCGGCACGCTCACTGATACATGCCATTCGGTTTATGGCCGCGGGCGAGAAATACGCACCATTAGACTTTATGACAGTTAAACTTGACACCATGGAAAATTCTCTCGCAGCCCGACTTACAAAACGCGAACTTGAAGTTCTAAAAGGATTGATGAAGGGTAATTCCAATAAAGAGATTGGTAGGGACGTTGACCTGCAAGAAGTGACAGTCAAACTCCATGTGAAAACGCTCTGCCGAAAAATGAACGCACGCAACCGAACACATGCTGCTATTATCGCGATGGAAGCTGGACTATCGTGACCAGAACTATGCGATAGTATAATTTTCGATGCCAATTCTAACTCAAGTTCGCCGCATGACCAGACTATCATTGGACGTTGTTGCGTTATAAAAAATCATGGTAAAAGTAAATTCTCCAATTCACAGAATCGCCCCCTTTGGGAAGCGAGAACGACTCCCAAAGGGATTTGTCAAGTCGGAGCTGTTTTCAAGCCTAAACGCCTCGACTCTATTGCGTGGACTAAAACGTACGAGCTGGAAAGAACTCTCATTCACCCGCCTGCTGAGAGGTGGGCGAGTCTCCGACATGGGGCGGGTATGGCGTTACGCATTGATTTTAATTGCAGGTTTAGCGGCGGCCTGGCTGCCGAGCTTGAGTTACATTAAATATGGTGCGGTTCGCTACACCTCACATTTCTCACTCATCTTACCCGGCGCAGGATCGAACTCCAGCGTAAATTTATCGAACATCGGTCAAGCGACGTCTACTGCTAGCTCTCCTTTTTCGTCATCTTCGATTAGCCCAACTGTTACATATAAAAATCTGATTATGTCGGCCAACGTACTGAACGCAGCGGCTGAGGCATTGAATATTCATGCTGATGATTTGTCCGTTCCCAAGGTTAAGCTCATCGATGAGACGAGTTTGATTAATGTGGAAATGACCGGAGCAAGTCCCGACGATGCAAGAAATCGTGCCAAGGCTATTCAAGATTCATTTTTTTCTGAACTCGAAAAACTGCGCAAAGACGAGCTTAAGCGCCGCGAAGATTCAACATTATCCACAATTAGAGATTATGAAGTTCAAGTAGAATCCGTTCGCCAGAAGATCAATCATTTACAAGCTCAAAGTGGCCTAAATTCTATGGAGCAGTATAATACTATTATCGGTGCGTCAGAAACATTGAAGGCCAAAATCTCGGAAAGCGAAAGCAATCTCGCAAGGGTTGAAAATTCTGCGATTAGCCTTGAGGAAAATTTAGATATTTCGCCGAGCAAAGCAATTATTGCAATGAAACTCCATGCCGACCCAGAGTTCTCAAGTCTTGTCGATGCCACAGCAAAAAGAGAATCGGAATTCGCTGAGGCAGAACAACAGTTTGGAGCAAACCACCCTAAATTAGTCGAAGCCCGCACGAAATTTACAGGTGCGCGAAAAAAAATGCTGGCGAGAGCCAGTGTAATCACAGGCTTGACGCCGAAAGTACTTATCGGAAATGTGGATTTTTCGCCAGTCGGTCAACGATCCGGTTTGATGATCCAATTGGTTAATCTTGAAACAGATCGACAGGGGTTGAAAGCCCAACTTGATGAAATGCGGACTCAACTTGATAAGAACCAAAAATACGCGGCATCCCTCGCCACCGTGGTATCGAAACTCAGCATTCTCGATCGTGACTACAAACTTGCTGAGGCCGTTTTCACTTCAGCCCTTGGTCGGATAACAACGTCGAAGTCTGACATCTTTGCGTCTTACCCGATGGCACAGGTTGCCGAAGCAGCCATTATGCCACTCGCACCCTCCGCGCCAAACCGAAATATTGCGTTATCCGCTTCGGCCGCGTCGACGGTGTTTTTGTTGTTCGCCTGCTTGCTGGCTTGGCTGAGGAGACCGCTCGTTGATAGATTACTTAGGAAGTTAGACAATTCTGATGAAGCAAAGAACGCTGCCTGAAAACATATGCTTTTGGACTTTCGTCTTAACTTGGCCGCTTTATCTAGTTGGCGCACTTTTTATAATTGGTCCCGTTATAGCTTGGTGCCTTTTTTTTCTATATCTTTGTTCCGCTTATTTAGCCGATTCCATTAGATCTGATCTCGAACTTACCGGTCAAATTCCACTATTGATTTGGGTTTGGATTGTCGGGATCTTGGTTATGCTCATTGCGCTCTGGGTTGGTCATCTCAACTGGGGTTTAGGCGTAGACCAAACCATAAAATCAAGCATCGGTTGGGCTAAAGGTTGGGCGCTGATTCCGATTTTCATGCTTGTCGGAGCAACATTGCAGATCAGTCGTGATGTTCTCATTAGAAGCCAGAATATAGTTGGACTTTGTACACTTCTCATTTTTCCACTTATGTTCATTGCACCGAGTTTGGGGTTACCCGCAAAGCTATTTGTTTCTCCGCTTCAAGCAACCGGTGGGCCTGGGCCAGAATATTTTTCAGTCTATCTCTACACAATTGATCCTGAAACAATGACACCGCGATGGCAGTTCTACGCACCATGGTCGCCTTTTGCTGGGTTACTAGGAGTCACAATGGCAATTTTTGCACTTGAAGACAAAAAGCGGTTTTGGATTATGTGTGGCCTTTTTGCCGGTATTGTTATGATCTATTTTTCAAAATCAAGAATGAGCTTAGTCAGCCTCGCAGTCTGCGTGATAGTTCCCAGACTTTTGCCGCTGTTAAAACAAACTTACGCATGGGTTGCGCTTACGATTTCGGCATCTTTTCTGGGTATCTTCGGAACATGGCTCAGCGAATTTATGGTTGGGTTGGTGGATAATTTTCAACATGCTAGGGCCTCAAGCAGCCGCGTGCGCGAAAAAATTCAAAGTATCGGATTTCAAAGATGGCAGACAGAAGCGTTTTGGTTCGGACATGGCACAGTAACCCGTGGCCCCCATATTGTGGAATACATGCCCATAGGAAGTCATCACACTTGGTACGCGCTATTATTCGTAAAAGGTCTGGTCGGCTTCTTTGCTTTTCTTGTGCCATTATCATGGCATATTTTTCTGGACCTCCGAGATGCTATTCATAGTCAACGTGGTCGTCTGCCATTTGCGCTGCTGTTAAATTTTATCATACTTACATTTGGGGAAAACATTGAGATCGAAGTTTATCTGCTTTGGCCTGCATTGGTCCTTCTTGGTATTCATGCAAGAGAGATGATGGGACCAAACAAATAGATCTCCCCCTGTATAAGGAAGAGACCAAGCGGAACGATTCTTCGCTGTGGGGGCTTATCGATCAGGCTGCTTTTTGTGCGACCAATTCTGCTGCTGTCAAATCACGTAGCAATATATTCCAGCTATTTATAAATTGCCATTCGGCGCCGGCCATTCCGTTGGCACGAGGCAGATCATTGACGACCCGACGTTCGGATAGACTTTGCAATACATTTGACCAACCAAGTGCCGTGTTCTCTTCAACGGCTATCGCACCAGAAGCGATATGCTGTTTCAGCCCATCCACTTTTGCGCAAAAAACTGGTCGTAATGCGCTCATGGCTTCAATGGCAACCAGGCCGTAGGGCTCCCATCGCGACGGCATAGCGATGATATCACACTTCGACATCTCTCCTGCCGGTTCAGTTGTGCTTTTTTGGAAATAGATATTAGCTTTACCGTGAGCTTTCTTCATAAGTCTTTCACGCTCTGGCCCATCGCCGATCAGACGAAGATGAATTGACTCCGGTAAATAACGCATGAAAGCTTCAATCAAAATATCGAACCCCTTCTGTTCGTGGAAGCGCCCGATTGCACCAACCGTAACCGGCCCTTCCGGAGTAACATTCGCGACACGTTGGAACGGTGCGAGATTGACACATGAAGATATTGTAACCAGTTGATCGTCTTGACAGTAATTGCGCCGTGAAATCCACTCCCGCTGCGGTGTACTGACCGCAACAATCTTATCAAACAATGCGTATGAAAGGTTCATCAAACCATCAAATCGATCCCGTTTCTCCACGTTGAGAGCGACATAGTGTTCAGAGTAAGAATGCTCGACATGAATGAGCGGTGTTTCAGGATAGGCCGCTCGCAATGAAGAAAAAAACGGCACATTTTTCCAGCAAATCGACATGTGTGACACAATCACGTCAGCACTAATTTCCGGAGCATGACGCATACCACGTGCTATTCTCAGGATTTTATGCTGGTCATGCAGGAGGCCGAACGGCGCGTTTTCGAGACAATCCAGCAGTCGGTTAACACCACCCCACGATGCATCATCGACAATATGAACAATAGTGTGCTTCATAACATTCTCACCTTTAATTTTGAACGGCTTTTCGCCCTAAATTGGTTTGTAACTTTGGCGTAAATTTGAAAAGATTCAGGGCCTCACTCGCGAGCCATGTTGTGATCGTCTTCACGGGCTCCTCAAACAATGGCGTCAAAGAGGTGGTAAGCGATTTGCGCGCAAGCCGGCTGGCCGAAGCCCCCGCACCCATCATATAGGCACGACGTGCGAGATATCGAAGTTGATAGGATTCTGCTGGCCCTGCGTGTTTTGCGGCAAAGCGAGGAGCCAAATCTGCAACCTTGTCCCGCACACGAGACCAAGTTTCAAATTGCTTTTCCAAATTTGCAGATAGACCGCCGGATTGAACTCGGTAGCGCGTCAACAAGCCAGGGATACCTTCAATTTTCCAATCGGATGAAAGTGCAAACCGCATCCAAGCATCAATATCTTCCGATTGTCTGAGTGTTTCATCAAACCACCAATCGCGCTTGCTTTCGCTAACTGGCCGATAAGCAATAACATCGAGGGCTTCGCGTCTGAACACAGCAACTGAACCATTACCTATGGGATTGCGCTTAAAAATATCAGCGGCTGAAATATTTTTTAATTTTGGGAGTTGTGAAATTTTGAGTTTGTTTCCAACGTCGTCAATCAAACTCGATCCACAGAAGCTAATTCCTAAGTTTCGGTCGGACTCAAGATGGGCGACATGCATCTCCAACTTTTCTGGTTCCCAGACATCGTCAGAATCGCAAAATGCAATGTACTTACCTTTGGCAAGATGAATTCCTGAATTGCGAGCACCCGCAAGTCCTCGATTGACCTGGCGAACAACGCGCATTCGCATGTCCTTATATTTTTCCAAAATCTTGGGAGTTTCATCTGTCGCACCATCGTCAATGACAATGATTTCAATGTTGGATAAAGTTTGCCTAACGATTGAATCTAAAGTTTCGCCAATGGTTGCCGCAACATTATAGGCGGGCACGACCACACTCACGATGGGATACTTAACTGACAAAACAATCTCCTGTTTCAACGACTAAAAGCAATCTTGCGTATTGAATTTGGTAGGAACGGCGCTGCAAGCGCACCTAAAAGGGTCATCGCCCCTCGCCATGCCGGACTAAAAAATGACTTCGGCGACCGCAAAATTCCGCGTGTCGCGAGACGCAAGGCATCAAAGCCTGGCGCATTCGTGCGCAAAGCACGGCGAGCCAAATAGCGCAAATTACCGGCGTCCGCCTCCGCTATTTGATCGGGCGTCAATCGTCGATCGGTGGCCTGAAGAGAAGCCAACGCCTTATGCCATCCGGCTCGCATTGAATTGAGGTTTGCTGAAAGACCTGTGATACTTGTGCGATAGCTAACGAGGTTTTCATCGATGCCTTCGATATTTGCACCCGCAGCAGTCACGCGAACGAGAAACTCGACATCTTCATTGTGAACAATGGACTCGTCGAAACCAGCATGTCTCTTGAAAATATCAGTTTTTATCACCAAGTTCGACATCGTGCAGACTGGGTTATCGCGCAAGAAGTCAACTGGTTCGAGTCGTCGCTTGTAAACTGTCGAAAATGTTTCAGGTCGATCTGGTGAAATACGAAAAAAAGCGATCCGAGAATAAACTGCGTCGATCGTTGGATCAATTTTGAAACAATCCAAAGTTCGACTTAACTTATTTGTCTTCCACAGGTCATCGCTATCCAAAAATGCTAAATATTGCGAATGAGAATGTGTCAGGCCCGCATGATTTCGCGAGCTTGATGGTCCTTTGAGTCGATTTTGTAGGAAGTTGAATCGTTTGTCATTTGCACAATACTCTACAATAATGTCTTTCGTATTGTCGGTTGAGCCATCGTCAATAACGAAGGCTTCCCAATCAGCAAAATCCTGCGCAATGAGGGAATCTAATGTTGACCTCAAAGTTGCAGCTGAGTTCCAACAGGGCACGATAACTGTGATTTTGGCTAAAAGCTTCTCTGCCTCAACAGAGTCCTTGGTCAACATGTATTAAATTCCATCGCCTTTATTTCATCATTCGAAAGTAAACTATACCCTCAACTTAAAAACGTCAGAGGCACTTCAGGACTCAAGCTCTCGAAAACGATGCATAGACCTATCCGAAAGGTTAGTCGGTTTGCGCGGAATGATAGATTTTTCTGCCACTTGCTCGCGAACCTTCCCCCAACATATCTGCGACAATGTCATCGGTAGGTAAGGGGTAATAAGTGGGTTCTTTTTCAAACAATTCACGAATGGGGAAAAGCATTAGAGGTACTCTTTTGTGCCTATCCTTCTTTTTTTTAACGGGATGTTCTGCGAACAATAAAATATCCAATCTTGAGCCCATCGCATCTGGTGGTGGTTACCAAGCTGAGTATCGCGAAAGAGAAACAAACAAGAGCCGGATAGTAACGCCGGCTTCAGCTCAGATCGATCAGAGCAGATGTTTGACCCAAGCTCCAGAAGCTCCCACTCCTTCGGCACTTCGTGATGAAGAGCGCCTTTCACCGGGAGATCTTGTCGATATCGCAATCGGGAATGATGAGACTTTGTCGGGGAAATATGAGGTCGCGGTGGATGGCCTTATTAAAGTAAGGGGGCTTCCCTCCGTAACAGCATTTGACCGCAAAGTGTCGGATGTGAACAGAGATATTTTGCAGGCGTTGGTTACCTCTAAATATTATAGCCAAGCTCCTCCGGTTTCGGTGCGCCTTGTGGATTATGGTACCGCCCACGCCTTTGTAAGTGGTGCTGTTTTTGAGCCAGGCTCTGTAACACTCGTTGGTTCTGGTTTCGGCAACAACATCGATGCGGTCCGTGAGCAGTCACTGGGAGCGACCACCGACACACGAAGACTGTCGCACGCTCTCCAAAACGCAGGTGGGGTTCGCCCAGATGCTGATCTTTCGCGCGTAGAAATCAAGCGTGGAAATATTCGTAAAACAGTTGACCTGCGTGCAGCGCTAACGGGTGGACGATACAGCAATGATCTTATTCTCGAAGGAGATCAAATCTCTGTTCCAAGTCGCGGTTGCTTTCAAGGCGAACTTGTAACCCCATCCGCAGTTTCACCAATTGGTGTGAAAGTTTTTATGTCAAATCTAACGGAACCTTCAACTTCAAATGCGACTTCTGCTATCGGCAAGGAAACGCGAGAAATGCGCTACGGCACGCGCTTTTTACAAACTATTATCAGCATGAATTGTGTAGGAGGAAGCAAACTTACTAACGCTTCGCGCTCTGCTGTGCTTTTTTCGCGCAATCCAATGACGGGCAAATCTGTTGTGATTGAACGCAACATCGAAGAGCTGCTTCGCAACGGAGATCGTGACAACTATGACCCCTATATTCTCCCAGAGGACGCGCTGGCGTGTTACGATAGCCGCGCGACTGATATTGTGAGGGTGGCACAAGGATTTGGCATTGTGGCGGGCTCGATTATTTTGGGTCGTGGACTATGAGCGAGCTCGTTCAAGAAAATTCTGCTCTGCAAAAATCTTGGCACAGTTTGAAGTCAAATAAATTTGCCCGCAATCTGGGCTCCATGGGTGTCGCACAAATACTGGTGCGAGCTTCAAGATTGATTACAACCGTTGTTTTAAGTCGAATACTTTTGCCAGAGATCTATGCAACAGCCGCAGTTGTGTTGACGGTTTACGAACTCATTGCCTTGTTTACACGCAATGGAATTTCAGCAAAAGTTGTGCAAGCAGCGCCAGAAGAAGTTCAAGTAGTTGCTATGACCGCTTGGCGAATGACTTGGGTCGTATGTGCAAGTTTAATGGTCATACATGGTCTTCTGGCAATTCCGATTTCGCAATTTTATAATGACCCCAGCTTAGCCGCACCAATAGCGGCAATGGCAATAATTTACCTTGTAACACCGCTCAGCAATATTCAGGCCGCCTTTCAACAAAGAGAGGGCCACTTGGGCCGCATGGCCTTTGCGGCTGCATTACAAGTCATTGTCGACAACATTCTTACAACCTGTTTCGCCCTTGCGGGATTTGGCCTTTGGGCAATCATTTTGCCAAAACTCATCGTTGCGCCGATTTGGTTGATCCTCGTGCGATTTGGTCATCCATGGCGCCCAGAAAAAATTAAGGGCTTTAGTCGGTTCGCTGGGTGGCGAGATATCGCAAAATTTAGCCGCAGTGTTCTTGGAACCGAGGTTCTTTCGACTGTTCAGAGCAATATCGATAATTTGTTCGTCGGATATTTTCTTGGGTTACATGCTTTGGGAATCTATTACTTCGCCTTCAATGCGGGGTTAGGAATCACACTCGGATTTATCACAGCGGCTGGTGTAGCAGTTTTTCCCTACTTTTGTGAAGTGAGCAACAATCGTGCGGTACTTGAGAAACGTTTTTTCCAAACGCGTAATAAAATTTGTTTTGGTATGGTGGGGCTCATTTTGACCCAAGCATTGCTTGCTCCAATCTATGTGCCGATCGTTTTTGGCAGCAAATGGACAGAAGCCAGTTCAATCTTATCCATCATTTGTCTATCAGCACTCGCTCGACCCTTTGCCAGCATAACATCACAGCTGCTCAAGACCATAGGGAGACCTGAAATAGAGTTACATTGGCAAATCGGCAATACCATCGCCCTCGTTTTGGCGCTTCTCATTTCTTCGCAGATTAGCACCATGGCAGTCGCACTAGCCGTATTTCTTGTCCAGACCACTATCCTTGGATTATTTTCAATTTTGGTTCCGAGAAAGATTTTTTCGGAGGGGGCAGGCGAATTTCGATCTGAGCTCTGGCCGTCCTTTAAGAAATTAACGACGTCTGACAGCAACATGAGTGCTATGAAGTGACTAATAACAAAATAGATTTTTTTATTGTTGGCGCAGCCCGGTCAGGCACCACAACGCTGTGGCATTGGTTAAAAGGTCATCCGCAGATATTTTTGCCGGAGACCAAGGAACCTCATTATTTTTGTTTCATGGACACTGAAGTTCCCTATTGCGGCAAGGAATTGGATCCCGACTATAGAAAGCTACTAATCACTGACAAACAAAAATATGATCAGCTTTATTTAAATGGCAAACAAGGCCAACTGAGAGGCGATGCTTCGCCGGGTTATCTCTACTTTCGCCACACCGCGGCCCGCATCCGCGAACACAATCCGGATGCAAAAATAATTTGCATTCTCCGTGACCCTTGCTCGCGAGCATTTTCTCAATTCATGCTTCATATTCGAAGTGGTTTTGAGGATGTGCGAAATTTCGATTCTGCACTCGCCAAAGAAAAATTTCGGATTTCCAAAGGGTGGTGGTGGGGCCATCATTACCTGGAAGCTGGAAAGTATGCCGAGCAATGGCAAGTCTATTGCGATCAATTTCCAAAATCGCAGCGACTTCTATTATTCTATGACGACTTGAGCAAAGATCCGACTGGCACATATCGGAAAATATGTAAATTTCTGAATATCCCCTCACTGCCAAATGCTGAGATTAATTTACGATTCAATACAACAGCGGAGCTTGCTTCAGTTCCACGGTTTTTTGCTTTACACCGCGCATTGCTACACGGCGCATTTGGAAGCCGTTTCCTTCATTTTCTGATTCCAAAATCAGTCGCACAACTCATCCGACGTTTGATAATTAATTTCAACATTATTGAAAGGCCCGAACTGTCAGCTTCGGGCAGGCAAAAGCTTTTAGAATATTATGAAAGCGACATTGACCGAATCAGCAAATTATCGGGCCGCGATCTATCGTCATGGAAGCGGTAGAATTTTCGAGAGTTGAAATTCACGTGAAAACAGAAGCCGCAAGAATGGAAACACTCGAGCTCACACCAAGATCATCAAAAAAGCTGCATGTTCTGGTCGTAGACGACAACGAAACAAATCGTTTCGTTGCAAAAGAACTTCTATTGTTAGAAGATTGCAACGTTATGTCGGCGCCGAATGGTCAAGACGGTGTTGAATTAGCCATCAGAGTAAAGTTTGATCTCATTTTGATGGATATAAGCATGCCAAAAATGAATGGTTGGGATGCGGCAGTTTGCATCCGATCATCGCTTGAAGCTAAATCTCGGCTCACTCCAATTTTTGCTCTCACCGCTCATGCTTCTTCCAAAGAAAAATCGGTGATGGACGCCGCCGGAGTGCAGGGCTGCATCGTTAAGCCAATACGCGGTAAAATTCTCAAAGAAATTTTGACCAATCTAAACACCGTGGAAGGGACTATTGCCCAAAATGCCTTAATGATGGCCGATAACATGGACGCACCGCGAACCAGCCTAGACTACAGTATTATCAATGAATTAAAGGAGTTACTGGGTCAGGAAACTTACGCCGAAAAGTGCAAACTATTCGAAGTCGAACTGCGAACCGGGTTGCAGCAGATGAGGAAACTGCAAAAGCATGATAGTAGAATTGAAATTAAGCAAAATGCCCACCGCCTATCAGGGTCAGCTGCTATTTTTGGTGCCGTGGACCTCAGGATTTTTTTGATCGTGCTAGAGCGCTCAATTTTAGAAGCGAGTAGCGTAAATATTCAAATAATGTTCAGGCACTATAAAAAGCTAATAGCCGCCTACAATCTTGAATGTAAAAGTTAGTTTATTCGAAAAGGCGATCATAAGAATTTCTGAAACTCACGATTACACCACGATAAAAAAACAAAAATCGTCGAAAAACTTATTGGCCGCCAATAGATTGTATGCGTGCGTTGTCTAATTCACTATTAGAGATGAGCACGGACAGGTTGACATTTTCCAGTCCCTCTATGCAGGTCATGGTTTCCAGCATGACGTCCGCCACCCGCAGACTTGCCTTACTATAATTTAGATCGAGGCAATTATCTTCAACTTCGCTTGCTAAATTACGAAGTTTTTCTGCACCAATGGTCGCGGATATACCAGAGATGGAGTGAACTGCGTTTCGCAATGCTGACCAGTCTTCAATCAGCGCTGCCGAAGCCACAGCGCAAAACTGCTGCAGAAGATCGGTTTTGGATTTTTCGATGACGATTTCTGTAGTTTTTTGACCAATATCGTCGACGAGGCTCAGCAACCTCGCTATACTTAAAGTCGGTGTTCTCATCGTATTTATGAAAGTCAATTTCGGCACCATGACTGGCCTAAAGATTACTGTAATCGCGGAAAGTTGAAATTCCCCTTGTTCACGAAGTCATAGATTCACATAATTGCAATTCTAAAACCAAACCAAAGGCATCTTGACCGCCCACGCCAACAGAGTGTTAGCGCGCATAACTTGTGCGAAATTGACCTTGGGACTGTATTCGCAACAAAAGAATTTTATAGTTCGAATTTTTGGCTAAATAACACCAATTTTCAGTCAAGGGGAGGTCTGTGCCTCATGCTTAAGAACAGGCAATTCAATACTTTAGAGAGCACATTATCCGCAAAAACACGCGCAATTCAAAACTTGTCGATTAGGTTAGGCTGATTAGGTTCAATTTATAGCAAAACAAATGCATCACTCACTGGAACTCAAGAAACAAAAAATTTCGATTAGTAGTTGCTCGATGCACACTGAGGATAGGTGATCTCCAATATGAAAAGCCCTTTGATAAAAATTCTCATGCTCGCTGTGGAACCTGGTCGTTGGGGTCCTGCTCGGCTGCTCTCTCCTCTGTCGGAAGCGGGGTTTGAAATTGCAGTTCTTTGCCCATCTTCAAATCTGATCAATAGGTCTGCCCATGTGAAGCGGCACTACGAACTGCCCTATTTGAAATCATGGCGAAGATTTGCAAAACAACTCAGTGACGCGATGACGGATTGGCAGCCTAATTTGATCTTGGCTTGTGATGAGCAAGTTATCGCTGCCTTACATTTTCTCATTCGTCGCAAGTTATCTGGACAAAAGGTTATGAGCGACAAAAACTTGCAAGTGTTGTTAGACTCGCTCGGTTCACCAGAACAGTTCGACGCCATGATCTTTAAAAATGAAACGCGGAAACTAGCTCTAAAACTCGGCCTGTCGGTGCCGGAAGGTTCACAAGTCAATTCCAAAGACGAAGCCGTGGAGATTGCTCAGGAACTGGGGTTTCCTGTGTATTTAAAAAAATCATTTAGTTGGGCCGGTCTGGGCACCATTGAGTGTCAAACTGTTGCCGCGGTGGAAAATGCATTTATCCAACTTAATCCAAAGAAATCGATTTTAAAGGATGCAATTCGCTCGGTGTTGAAGCGCGAATGGTATCCAAAATACACTGCAACCGAAGTGCAGAAAGCCTTACCCGGTGTATCCGTAATGTTTAATGCATTGGCTTGGAGGGGGCAATATTTAGGTGGGTTTTTTGCCAGCAGAGAGGAAACGATTGGCAACAATGGTCCAAGTACCATCGTCAAGATTGGCGCGAACATACATTGTGAGAGAAGTGCTCGGGAGATGGTCAAAGCATTGGGTATCACTGGTTTTTGTGCATTCGATTTCATGTGGAACGAAAAAACAAATTCAGCGGTATTGTTGGAATGCAATCCGCGTCCAAACCAAGTGAACCATCTCGGACCAAAGATTGGTGTTGATTTATGTGCAACACTTGCCTTCGCTTTTACAGGTAAATTTGATGCAAAAATAACGGTGTGTGAATCAGCGGTGGTGCCGCTCTTCCCACAAGAATGGTTGCGTAACGAAAATAGCGCTCTCGCGAAACGACGCAGTTTGGACATTCCATTACGTGATTCAAAATTATTGGAATTTATGTTGAACGAAGGTGCCAGAAATGGGCTTTCGGTAAAGAGGTTAAATCTAACATCCAGTGCGGCCTAGCCTGTGATCGAGATAGAAGCATAGACCTGTCTATCCTTTAGAATGGACACCTTACACTCCCAAACTATTTCAAATTTGAGACAAATAACTAAGCTCCATTATGCGGTGCCGAAAGTGCACATCGCACAATTGAAAATTATATTTGGTGAAAGAAAAAGATAATGAAATCAATCAAAAAAGCAGTTTTTCCAGTTGCTGGTCTCGGCACGCGATTTTTGCCAGCAACCAAAGCTATGCCGAAGGAAATGCTGACAGTCGTAGATAAACCACTCATCCAAATCGTGGTCGAGGAAGCACGAGAAGCAGGAATTGAGCACCTGATTTTTGTAACAGGTCGCAACAAAGGTGTGATCGAGGATCACTTTGATCTACAATATGAGCTGGAATCTACACTCCGCCAACGCGGAAAATCAATTCAGATTGAACTCTTGAAGAGCGACTTACCTGCTGCGGGTCAAACCAGTTTTACGCGCCAGCAAGAACCACTCGGCCTTGGGCATGCAATTTGGTGTGCAAGAAACCTAGTAGGCGAAGAACCATTTGCAGTTTTGTTGCCAGACATGATTATGAAGGCGGAACTCGGGTGCTTATCGCAGATGGTACAAGTCTATGAGGAGCGGGGTGGCGGAAACGTTATTGCTGTTGAGGAAACCCCGTGGGAGATGGTGCACCGTTATGGCGTTGTCGCACCGCGCGACTGGAAAGATAATCATTTCTCGATTGAAGGTATGATTGAAAAACCTTCCCGTCAGGATGCGCCATCCAATCTTATCATATCGGGCCGTTATATTTTACAGCCAGAAATTTTCTCTGAAATCGAAAATCAATCGGCTGGTTCAGGTGGTGAAATTCAAATCACAGATGCCATGATCCGCCTAATGAAGACCCAAGCTTTCCACGGTGTGAAGTTCAAAGGAAAGACTTTTGATTGTGGTGACAAACTGGGTTTCCTTGCCGCAAATATCGCCTTTGCTTTGGAACACAAAGAACTAGCGCTGTCATTTAGAGAAGTATTGCAAGAGGCCCTTGCCGCTCATAACGCATTTGTAAGCTGGGATGCCAGTAGCGAACTGAGATCAATGATAAAAGATCTGAACGCAAACTTTCTTAAGAAAGAAGTCACCCAAGAATACAAAATTGCCTCTTAGGCTTGGAACAATTTTGCTAGCACAGCTTTCAACAATTCAGCCCACACATCCCATCGATTTGTACTCGGTGGGATGACATTGTCCTTTGTTGATCTCATTGAGTTTATCATCGTTGAGTGGCACACGCGTGACACCAAAATAGAAATAGAATCTATAACTACTTTTTAAAACCATGTTTCTACTAGAAGAAACTGGAGCGGGCGAAGGGATTCGAACCCTCGACCCCGACCTTGGCAAGGTCGTGCTCTACCCCTGAGCTACGCCCGCTTGAGCGATTAAGGCGAAAGGTCTTCGTGCCTCAACGGGCGCGTTATTGCCTAAGATCGATTGAAATGCAATAGCATCGTGAAAACTCTATTCAACCTCATTTGTGTAGCCCCAAAATGCCAGCCAGTCGCGCCGAACTCATGTCATTCTTTAATAGTTTACGCATTTCCACCATCACGGTTGAGCATCAGCCTGTTTTTACCGTTGAGGAAGCCCAAAAAGTCCATGGCGATATTCCGGGTGGGCATTGCAAAAACTTGTTCTGTAAGGACGAAAAAGGCGTTCTTTGGCTCATTGTTGCGCTAGAGGATGCCCGAATTGATTTGAAAGCGGCCAAGGATAAAATTGGCTCCAAGCGCCTCACATTTGGTAAACCTGAGCTTTTGATGGAGGTTTTGGGTATTGAGCCGGGTTCGGTAACGCCCTTCAGCCTCATTAATGACAAACAGGCGCGCACCAATGTGATTCTTGATGAGGCCATGATGAAATTGGACAGGCTCAATTTTCATCCTTTGAAAAATGATGCCACCACCACCATCTCTAACACTGATTTGCTCACCTTCATTAAAGCCTGCGGCCATGCGCCCCGCATTGTGGCGGTGAGTGAGAACTTGTTATAAGATTGCCCAATTCTCTGTTTAAGGTTCGACTATGGATAATATACTGATCAATACCCCCGCCAATGATGCCGATCTGATCAAAGACAGCAGCACCAATGGCTTTATGACCGATGTGGTTGAGGCCTCGAAGGCCGTTCCCGTGTTGGTGGATTTTTGGGCTCCGTGGTGCGGCCCCTGCAAAACTCTAGGGCCAATGCTTGAAAAAGTCGTTCGCGAAGCAAAAGGCAAAATCAAACTCGTGAAAATTGATATTGACCAAAACCCCAATGTTGCAACCCAAATGCGGGTAAAATCTATTCCGGCAGTTTTTGCCTTCGTCGACGGCCGACCTGTTGATGGTTTCATGGGAGCCTTGCCCGAATCACAGATTCGCCAGTTCATCGAAAAACTTGGAAAAATGGGGAGCCGCGCAGAGCAGATGGCCGAGGCTTTGGCTATGGCAAATGAATCTTTAGCGCTCAACGACTTTGAAGCTGCTCTTGATATCGCAGCCCAAATTATTATGGCTGAGCCTTCGCAAGCTGAAGCCTATGCCGTGAAAGCGCGTGCTGAATTGGCCTTGGACCAGTTAGATGCGGCGGGCGAAACCTTGACCAGTGTACCTGAAAACAAATTGACCGATGCTCATGTGATCAGCGCTAAGGCCGCTTTGGATCTAGCGCTCAATCCGGTGGACACTTCCGCCCTCACCAGACTGCAAGCTGCCATTGAAGCAAATCCAAAAGATTATGCTGCACGATTAGAGTTGGCAAATATTCTCAATGGGTCAGGCGAGCGCGAAGCGGCAACCGATCAATTAATTTTTATCATCCGTACCGATCGCACCTGGAATGAAGATGGTGGTCGCAAACAACTCGTGTCGTTCTTTGAAGCATGGGGACCGAAGGATGAAGCCACATTGGCAGGCCGCCGCAAGCTTTCTGCTGTACTCTTTTCATAAGGTGAATAGATGTCATCGCTGATGAACCGCTACCGCAAGCCAACAGATTTGCCGAAAGTCATTCCGGTTTTTCCTTTGTCCGGTGCACTGTTGTTGCCGCGCACCGATTTACCTTTGAGCATTTTCGAGCCGCGTTATTTGGCAATGATTGAAGATGCCATGATAAGCAACCGCATCATCGGCATAATTCAACCCGTAGAAAATGATGATGCCGATAAGCCAAAATTGGAAACCGTGGGTTGTGCTGGCCGTATCACATCTTATTCTGAAACTGATGACGGGCGCTTGCTGATCACTATAACAGGCGTGTGCCGATTCACGGTGAAGAAGGAAATGAAGGCGGTTACGCCTTATCGTCAGGTAACTGTCGACTACAAACCTTACGCTATTGATTTTGTGAATGAGACGGGAGCCCGTAGTGTAAATCGTGATCAGCTCATAACGGCGTTCCGTCAATATTTGGAAGCCAATAATATGAGTGCTGATTGGCAAGAGGTGCAGTCTGTCTCGACAGAAGTTCTGGTCAATACTTTGTCACTTCTCGCCCCCTATCCACCGCGCGAAAAGCAGGCCTTGCTTGAAGCTCCCGATTTGAAATCACGTGCTGATGTTTTGGTGGCCCTCACGGAAATTGCTTTGGCCAAATCATCAACTGGCAAATCACAGAGGCTGCAATAATGGAAACGCGCAAACCCGATCCCAAGCTTCTCGAAATTCTGGTATGCCCCATCACCAAGACGCGCCTTGAATATGATGCTGAAAATGCTGAACTCATTTCCAAAGTCGCAGGCCTTGCTTATCCCATCCGCGATGGCATTCCCATTATGTTGGCTGGTGAAGCGCGCGAGTTAAACCGTGACTGATATTTGGCCCACGGCGCTTCGCGTGCAGGAAAAAGGCGCAAAATTATCCATCACATTTGATTCAGGCGAAAGCCATAATTTGAGTGCCGAGTATTTGCGGGTCGAAAGCCCCAGTGCTGAAGTTAAAGGCCATGGTCCCGGCCAAGAACAATTAGTCTGGGGCAAGCGCTACATAACAATTAGCAAAGCTGAACCTGTTGGAAGTTATGCGGTGCGGTTGATTTTTAGCGATGGCCATTCAACCGGATTATTCACTTGGGCTTATCTTGCAAAGTTAGGTCGCGAGCATGATGACATCTGGAAAGCCTATGAGGCTAAGCTTGTGACTGAAGGCAAATCTCGTTAAGCCGCCAGCCCGCGCATCAACCGAGGCAAATCTCCAGTTTGTCCAGCTGCTTCTTTCATAAATAGATTTTTCGCTGGAGCTGATGCATTGACCAATTTCAATCCCACATCGCGGATGAATTTCAATCCTGAAATGTCATTGGCAAAAAGGTGGTTGAGTCCATCCAGCATATAAGCCGTGGCCACCGTATCAAAGCGCCGCCAACTTGCATAACGTTGCAGTACTGCATCACCGCCAATGTCTTGTCCCAGTGCCACTGCATCCATCACACATTCGGCCAGTGCCGCTACATCTTTAAATCCGAGATTAAGACCGAGACCTGCAAGCGGATGAATGACATGTGCTGCATCACCGATGAGCGCTAAGCGATTAGACACCATCTCTTCGGCAATCATCAACGAGAGCGGATGGACATGGCGCGGGCTTGCTAGACTGAGCGCTCCACGATGCGTACCAAAACGCTTCGAGATCTCGTGTAGAAAACTGGCATCATCCAATTTGGAGATGCGCTGAGCTTCATCATGATTTTCGGTCCACACCAATGATGAACGATTGCCATGCAATGGCAAAATTGCAAACACGCCTGTCGGGGTGAAATGTTCTTCAGCCATACCATCATGCGGTAATTCATGCGCCACGGTAAGCGTGATCGCCGATTGCTTGTAAGCCCAGCCTTGCAGTTTTAATCCCGCGGCTTCACGTGTTGGCGAAGCTCGGCCATCAGCACCGATCACCAGTGACGATTTTAGTTCTGTTCCATCATCCAGCGCAATGCGTGCCAATCCAGGTCCAGAATTGATGCCTTTCAAGCGACGCCCTGTGAGCAAGGTTATTCCGGAAGAGTTTTTGATTTCAGCGAGCAAGCTTGCAAACAGGTGATGATTTTCCGCCATCGCCGCAGCAGGCTTGGCCCCGTCATTCGCAACAAACGACAGAAGTGAGGGTCGATCAACGGCATCGTGGCCTGCATCGCTCACCACTATTTTTAACATGTCTTGCGCTTGAACCTTCACATTGTCCCAGACTCCAAGAGTGGAGAACATCGTCTGGGTGGCCGATGTGAGAGCAGAGGCGCGCGAATCATAACTTGAAGTCGCAAAACGCTGCGGATCAGCCCAGTCGATCACAACAACAGTCAAAGGGCGCGAAGCATTTCTTCCACCCAAACCCAGAGCAGCAACCAACCCATTTAGGCCTGCACCAATAATGGCAACGTCATATTTAAGCATGAATAATGATTAGCAGAATTTCCGAAACAGGGACAACAAATCGGTGTGATTAAATTATGTGCAAAATGGCAGTTTTGCTTAATTATTAGTCATTCATGCTTGACTTTGATTCAGCTGAGATTCAATATTCCTAATTAATTCAATAAGTTACATTAAAATGTGAATCTGGCACGCAACTTGTTTAATAAACCTTGAACAGGAGAAAGGTTTGCCCATGAAATATATCATTGCTGTCATTAAACCCTTCAAATTGGAGGAAGTTCGCGAAGCTCTCAGCGCCATTGGCGTGCAAGGCATCACAGTAACCGAAGTTAAAGGTCACGGTCGCCAACGCGGACACACAGAGTTCTATCGCGGTGCTGAATATGCCGTAAGCTTTGTGCCTAAGCTGAAAATTGAAGTCGCCGTTGAATCAGCTTTGGCTGCCCGCGTGGTGGAGGCTATTCAAACTGCTGGCAAGACCGGACAAATTGGCGACGGCAAAGTATTCGTGCTGCCGCTCGAAAGTGCAACGCGTGTGCGTACCGGTGAAACCGGCGCTGCCGCCCTATAATTTCAAACTTTAATAAGAGGAAAAAATGATGATAAGTTTGGCCCATCTCCCAAAGCGCCTGATGGCACTGGGATCTGGCTTGGGGCTTGCAGCACTGCTGCCAGCAACCCAGGCCTTAGCTGCTGCGACTGTGAACAAGGGTGATACTTCGTGGATGCTCACTGCCACGGCTCTTGTGGTGTTAATGACAATTCCGGGCCTCGCCTTGTTTTACGGCGGTTTAGTCCGTTCTAAAAACGTGCTCTCAGTCCTCATGCAGGTCACCATTTGTTTCTGCATGATTTCAATTTTGTGGGTTATCTATGGTTACTCGATCGCTTTCACCAATGGTTCTGGTGCTACCGCAAGTTTCTTCGGCGGTTTCTCGAAACTGTTCTTGTCAGGTGTGAATATCGGCACTTTGGCAGCAACTTTCTCGAAAGAAACCTACATTCCTGAATTTGCTTATGTGATTTTCCAGTTGACTTTTGCGGCCATCACACCTGCTCTTATCGTTGGTGCATTTGCTGAGCGGATGAAGTTCTCTGCTGTGTTGTTGTTCTTGGTTATCTGGTTCACATTCTCCTATCTGCCAATGGCCCATATGGTCTGGTGGTGGGCAGGCCCAGATGCCTACACTCTGAGTGCTGCAAACCTTGACGCTGTAAAAGCCGCTGTCGGCGATACTGCCGCTGCCGATTTCTTGGCTAAATTAGCTGCTGCTGTTACCGATGCTGATAAAGCCTCCGTTCTTTCAGCTTATAATGATGCCGTGAATGCCGCCAATGGCTGGTTGTTCAACAAAGGTGCCATCGACTTTGCAGGCGGTTCGGTTGTGCATATCAATGCTGGTGTTGCCGGTCTTGTGTGTGCTCTCATGCTTGGAAAGCGTGTAGGTTTAGGTAAAGAGCCAATGGCACCTCATAACCTCACCGTAACGTTGCTGGGTACCGGCTTGCTGATGTTTGGTTGGTTCGGCTTTAACGCAGGTTCAAACTTGGAAGCCAATGGTCTTACAGCTTTGGCCTTGCTCAACTCCATCCTCGGTGCAGCTGCGGCAATGTTGGCATGGACGACAGGTGAATACCTACTCCGTGGCCATGCAAGCTTGCTGGGCGGTGCTTCAGGCGTTGTTGCTGGTCTCGTGGCCATCACGCCCGCATGCGGTTGGGTTGGCCCAATGGCTGCCATCATCATTGGTGCAGCTGCAGGCGCAATCTGCTTGCTCGCAGTGATCTGGCTGAAGGCCAAGTTGGGTTACGACGACGCTCTTGATGTGTTCGGCGTACACGGCATCGGCGGCATTTTGGGTGCATTGCTTACAGGTGTGTTTGTTGATGTGGGCAAAGGCGGCATGGGTGTTACCAACTATCTGGCTGGCGACACTTCAACGTCCATTGTTGAGTATTCTTTCTCCGGCCAAATGACCGCGCAAGTCTATGGCGTGGTGACTGCTATCGTCCTCTCTGCCGTGGTTAGTTATGTGGCTCTGATCATTTGCAAATACACAGTTGGTTTACGTGTGGAAGAGCAATCCGAACGCGAAGGCTTGGATATCTCCAGCCACGGCGAACGCGCTTACTCATAGGCTTAGAATATCTCCCAAACTTGAGGCGCATCCCAGAAATGAGGTGCGCCTTTTTCATCGGGTCAATCAACTTAAATTTACCCGACTTTAACCATGAGCCGCCACACTGCCGTTAACCTTTTATTAGACACGCTTGCGAGAGTGGGTTTGCGGAGTATGAAATGGCATTGAATCATTCGATAGACACAGACGAAGGCACTATTCCAGCCGCCCTACGTCGTTTCGTGCGCCGCCGGATTTATGAGCTTTCCGGTCTCATTTTATTTGCACTGATTGTCCTTGCAGCTCTGGCTTTAGCGTCATGGTCACCAGCAGACCCTTCTTATAACCATGCCACGGGGGGAAAGCCTCTCAACTGGCTGGGCTATCCAGGTGCGGTTGTCGCCGATCAACTGATGCAGCTTTTTGGTCTCGGCGTGCTGGCCCTATTGTTCATCCCTCTCAGCTGGGTGCTACGCTTTTTCCGCCATGAATTTCTCGTGAACCCAAAGCTGATCATTGCCTGCTGGATAGGGGCCACGCTCGCTTTCAGCTGCCTCCTTGGAACGCTACCTGTCTTTGGTCGTTGGACTTTGGCCAGCGGCTTTGGTGGCAATGTGGGTGATGTTGTAACGGGCGGATTGGTGTCGGTCCTCTCCATCGGCATCAAGGGTTTTGTAGCCCAATCCATTGTAGTCGGCTTGGCGTTATTCGCGACGTGGTGGACAGGAAAGCGCGCTTTGAACATTTCGGCGCTTGCTAGGTTTGAAACTGCTCCAACACAACGCAAATTTCATAAACAAAGTGAAGCATCATTGATCGCAAAAACATGGGGAGGTGCTTGGCGATCACTGATGAGTTTGAAAATGAAACGTGTCGCCCCACTACCGCGCGACAAGATCACCAAATCCTCGAGCAGAAGCGATGACGTAATCGGTCGGTTTGCTCCTTTGAGTTTAGGTAAAAAAACCAAGGGCCGCATTGAGCCTGCATTGTTGGGCGAAGCGCCCACAGGAGAACCACAATTTGATATTCCACCTTATGAAGATTACGAAGAAGATGTTTCTCTTTTTGAAGAGACCGAAGAGCTGAATGAAGATGAAGTGGTAGAAGCCCCTATTGTAAGAACGGTGGCAAAACTCTCAACCGTCTCAAAAACAAAATCAAAAAGGCCAAGTTTCGAATTGCCTTCGCTTGAGCTTTTAAGTGAACCGAAAAAAGCCGGGCGCCAGCCAGAGTTCTCGCCAGAATTTCTGGCAGAAAATGCTCGCCGCCTCGAAGGTGTGCTGGAAGACTTCGGGGTGCGTGGCCAAATCATCAATGTGCGCCCCGGCCCCGTTGTAACACTTTACGAACTAGAGCCTGCCCCCGGCATTAAATCATCCCGCGTGATTTCACTCGCCGACGATATCGCCCGTTCGATGAGTGCGATTTCTGCTCGTGTCGCTGTGGTCGCTGGCCGCAACGCCATCGGAATCGAATTACCAAATCCAAAACGCGAAACGGTTTATTTGCGTGAACTGATGCAGGGCGAGGCGTTCATTAATAACAACACGACGCTCTCGCTCGCACTCGGCAAAAACATTGGGGGCGAACCCATCTTTGCTGATCTTGCACGCATGCCACATCTGCTGATCGCAGGCACCACCGGTTCAGGTAAATCAGTCGGTATCAATACCATGATCCTGTCGCTGCTCTACCGACTGCCACCGGACAAATGTAAGTTGATTATGATTGATCCTAAAATGCTCGAGCTCTCAGTTTATGAGGGCATTCCGCATCTATTGGCACCTGTAGTCACTGATCCTCGCAAAGCTGTAGTCGCTCTCAAATGGGCGGTGCGCGAGATGGAAGAGCGCTACAAAAAAATGTCAAAAACTGGCGTGCGCAACGTCGATGGTTATAACGCCAAGCTTGCCACCATGGTGGCCAAGGGCGAAAAAATGTCGCGCACCGTACAGACGGGTTTTGATCCCGCAACGGGCGCACCCATATTTGAGCAAGAAGATATGGACATGCAACCCATGCCCTATATCGTTGTAATTATCGACGAGATGGCAGATTTAATGATGGTTGCCGGCAAAGACATTGAAGGGGCCGTTCAGCGTCTCGCTCAAATGGCCCGTGCGGCGGGCATTCATGTGGTGATGGCGACACAACGCCCTTCAGTGGATGTCATTACCGGAACGATCAAAGCCAATTTTCCAACCCGCATTTCATTCCAAGTGACGTCGAAAATTGATAGTCGCACTATTCTGGGCGAACAAGGTGCGGAGCAATTATTGGGTCAGGGTGACATGCTTTATATGGCAGGTGGTGGCCGCATTTCACGCCTTCATGCTCCGTTCGTAACTGACAGTGAAGTTGAAAATATCGTCAATCATTTGAAAGCTCAAGGTGCTCCAGAATATGTGGAAGCTGTAACTGAAGAGCAGGATGAAGATGAATATGGCAGCGCCCCAATTCCGGGTGGCGAAGGTGGTTCTGGTGATGAACTTTATGATCAGGCCGTTGCCGTAGTGTTGCGTGATAAAAAGGTTTCGACAAGCTATGTGCAACGCCGCTTACAAGTGGGCTATAACAAAGCTGCCAGCTTGATTGAGCGCATGGAAAAAGAAGGTTTGATTTCAGCAGCCAACGCCACTGGCAAACGTGAAATTCTGGTGCCGGGCGACAGTGCCCGCATTTAGCCTCAAATTGGCCCGCTTGTGTGCTTAGCAGTAAATGCTCTAAATCTGCGCCACCTTAAAAATAGAGATTCGGATATTTGAATGATGAAATTTTTGAAAGCTTTTTTTCCCGCTATTGTGGCACTTGCAATGTTGGCTGCCCCTCAAGCCCAAGCGAAAAGTAGAATACCTGCTATCCAGTTGACAGAAGAGCAGCAGCAATCAGTCAACAAGATCAGCACCTATATTAATAGCTTTCAAACGATGCGCAGTGATTTCACTCAAATCAGCCCCAAAGGCACCGCGTCACGCGGCGTGTTACTCATTAGCAAACCCGGTAAATTGCGCTTTGAATATGCTGCACCAAATCCATTGCTTATTATTTCTGATGGAAAGTGGCTTACCATTAAAGATCGCATCCGTGAAAAAGGCGACCAATTCCCATTGTCCGCGACGCCACTCCGTCTTGTGGTTTCTCCCAAAATCGATCTCCTCGCTGAAACCAATGTTGTGGCCTTCGAATCCTCTGGTGGTGTGACGAGTGTTTCTCTTGCTGATCGCAAAGATAACTTGGGCGGCTACATCACCATGATTTATGACGAACAACTCAATCAGTTGCAGCAATGGGTCATCGTTGATGGCAAAGGCCGCCGCACCACTGTGCAATTGGCCAACATTGAAACGGGTGGAAAATTTGATCCTAAACTTTTCATTGGCGTGATCAACCGTCCTGACAAAAAGAATTAGCATTCCACAGGGCCAAACAACCCTCTTGCCGAGTTTTGAAACCCATGCGATGTGAGTTGCATGGGTTTTTCATTGGCGACTTGGAATATTAATTCGGTTCGTTTACGGATCGGTCTCGTAGAGCGTCTTCTTAAAGAGAACGCTCCTGATGTGTTATGTCTTCAAGAAACCAAATGCCCGCAAGGTCAATTTCCAGCAGCTCCACTGAAAGCATTGGGTTACGAGCACATCGCTGAGTTTGGTCAAAAGGGCTATCACGGCGTAGCCATCGTCTCGCGCATTCCATTTCACGCTCAACATTCGCGCGACTTTTGTAAAAAGGGCGATTGCCGCCATGTGAGCGTTAGCTTTGGCGGTGACATGCCCTTTGCACTGCACAATCTTTATGTGCCAGCCGGCGGTGACGAGCCGGACCGCGAAATTAATGAAAAGTTTGGCCATAAGTTAGATTTTTTGGCGGAAATGGAAGAGTGGTCAAAAACCCACGCCGCTCCCAAAGGTTACGGGGCTATGGCCGTGGGTGATCTCAATATTGCACCACTTGAAAATGACGTGTGGTCGCACCGTGAATTGGTGAAAGTGGTCAGCCACACACCCATTGAAGTTGAAAATTTCAATCGCATTCAAGCCGCCGGAGGCTGGGTGGATGTGATGCGTAATCATGTTCCCGTTTCCAAAAAACTTTATACATGGTGGAGCTATCGCGCTAAAGATTGGAGTGTTGCCGATAAGGGCCGCAGATTGGATCACATTTGGGCCACGGGTGATCTTGCTGCAAAATGCACCGGCATCGAAGTTTTGCGCAATGTGCGCAACTGGACGCAGCCTTCCGACCATGTGCCGGTGATTGCAAAGTTCGATTTTAACGCCCGCTAAAGATCAGAAAATTTCCGCGCCTTGTTGAGCAGTACGCGCACAGAATCAAAGTCGCGCACGCTGGCCTCTAACTTATCGGAGAGATTGCGCAGCACGGTTTGCCCAAATTCTGGATATTCCTTGGCCACTTTTAAAAATAATTCGTGGCTGATGCGCGCCGTCGAAACAATGTCGCGCGCGGTGCCTGAAAGTGAATAAGTGCCACTGCCAATCATCGCCACCTCCCCCAACAATGCGCCTGGTTCGGCCATTCCAATATCTTGGCCATCGGCCCTCAAAGCAACGAGACCATTTAGAATGAAAAACGCCGCACGGGCTTTTTTGCCTTGGGCGATAATATCTTCACCAATCGAAAATTCCTGGCGCTCAGCGGCAAAGGCCATAATCTGTAAAGGCACGGAATCACAGTCGCGAAAAATCGCAACCTGCCGAAACGTCTCCGCTTCCGCCCGCACGCTCAATTCAATTTTGCCCCTGAATGCGAATCATCTGTCTCTTTGACTGCTAAAAGCCTTCCAAATCAAGGGACCAACTTATAGCCGCCGCCTTCAGTAACAAGGATTTCTGCATGGGCGGGATCACGCTCTATTTTCTGGCGTAACCGATAGATGTGAGTCTCCAGCGTGTGAGTTGAAACGCCAGCATTATAGCCCCATACATCCTGCAGCAATGTTTCGCGTGAAATGCTCTGCTCACCGGCCCGATAGAGGAACTTGATAATTGATGTTTCCTTTTCGGTTAGGCGAACTTTCTTGTTGTCATCGCGCACTAATACTTTGGATGCTGGTTTAAACGAATAGGGCCCAATCTGAAAAATCGCATCCTCACTGTGTTCATGTTGGCGCAAATGCGAGCGCAAACGAGCAAGCAAAACTGCAAAGCGAAACGGTTTAGTCACATAATCATTGGCGCCAGAATCCAATCCCAGAATTGTGTCTGAATCAGACCCTTGCGCCGTCAACATAACAATCGGGCCTTTAAAGCCATTGCGCCGCATAATTTTGCAGGCCTCGCGGCCATCCATATCTGGCAAGTTCACATCAAGCAGAACAATATCGGCGTGATCAGCTTTGAGCATTTTCACCCCCGCCGTGGCCGTGGCTGCATCCACCACTGTGAACTCATCATGTAAACTGAACTGTTCTTTCAGCGTTTCACGAAGGGTGTCATCATCATCAACAATGAGTAATTTTTTGGTGGTAGACATCGGGGTCAATACTCGCAATTATTTGTTTCTAAGTGATGATCGAATTTCAGAAAACGGGCAACACAACTCACCGTGAGCGAATCTATAACATATCTTCACGTTTACGCGAGAAACGCGTGTTCGAGCCGTGGTGTGCTAAAAATTGGCTCAACCACATTTCCATGCTTGCTGGGAAAATCCGGTCGCCGCTTTGCCAAACGTGAGGGTGATGGCGTTAGCCCCAATGGCATTTGGAAATTGGAGCAGCTTTATTATCGATCTGACAAAATGGGCAAGCCTCGCACCGCCTTAAACTGCAAACCACTGAGGGCGACCGATGGCTGGTGCGATGCTAAATTCAATGGAGCCTATAATCGTTATGTGGCCCTACCATTCAAAGCCAGTCACGAAAACCTGTGGCGCAATGATGATGCCTACGACCTCATTGTCACGACGGACCACAATCAATGCCCGCGCGTTCAAAACCATGGCAGTGCGATTTTTCTGCATGTGATCAACCCTGGTGCCACATACACCGAAGGGTGCATTGCACTATCAGAAAAACATTTGCGGAATGTTTTAGCACGCTGTTCGAAACACACTTATTTGATGATTTGACGAGAACCAAATATCGCGGAACCAACCCGAACGACAGTAGCCCCTTCGGCGATCGCAGTTTCAAAGTCTGAACTCATGCCCATCGACAGCTGTGACAAACCATTATGGTTCGCAATCTCGCGCAAGATTTTAAAATGCAGGCGTGGATCTTCATCAATCGGCGGAATACACATTAGCCCTACTATATTCAGGCCATACTTTTCTTTGCAGAGTGCAATGAATTGATCGGCCCCTTCTGGTAGCACACCAGCTTTCTGTTGTTCAGAGCCGGTATTCACCTGCACATAAAATTGCAGATTTCGCCCCTGCTTTTTAACTTCCTTGGCAAGCAACTCAGCAATTTTGATCCGGTCCACCGTTTGAATGACGTCAAACAAGGCCACAGCTTCGGCAGTCTTGTTGCTCTGCAACGGCCCAATGAGATGGAGTTCAACATCCGGAAATTCAACGCGAAGCGTTGGCCATTTTTCTTGGGCTTCTTGCACGCGGTTTTCGCCAAACAGACGCTGACCAGCTTCCAGTACGGGGCGGATATCGGGCGCAAAATAAGTCTTGCTTACCGCGACGAGTTTCACGGGCAGATGAATGCGATTTTTAACATTTTGATAGGCTGCGGTCATGGGCCTGCTTTAGGCCATGCTTGCAGGTCATTTCAAGGACTGGTACGTGAACTAAACCGATTTGAATAAAGGATGCTGGCGTGGCCGCTGAACGTTATAATCACCGCGAAACTGAACCCAAGTGGCAAAGCTATTGGACCGAGAACCACTGCTTTGAAGCCAAAGAAGATTATTCAAAGCCTAAATATTATGTGCTCGAAATGTTTCCTTATCCTTCGGGTCGCATCCACATGGGCCATGTGCGTAACTATACGATGGGAGACGTGATTGCTCGTTTTCGCCGCGCTTGCGGTTATAATGTGTTACATC
>JANPGD010000141.1:0-69181 GCA_031423845.1 Hyphomicrobiales bacterium
ATGATAGGCAAACTTTCTTTTTCGGTTTTTAACTGGTTCTGTAAAGTTTTAACGGTTACGAGATAAAAATTCTCGCGGGTCTGTTCATCATACACGCTGTCGGAGGAAATGCGTTCCACTTCACCTTCAAGTCCGCCGTAAACAGAAAAATCATAAGCAGTAATTTTCACTACGGCCGCCTGCTTGGGTCGCACAAAAGCTATATCAGCTGGCCTTATTTTTGCTTCGATGAAAAGTGAATCCTCCAGCGGCACGATCTCCATCAGGGTCTGGCCCGCCTGCACCACACCGCCCACTGTGTTGCTGTTGATTTTGTTAACCACGCCATCAACTGGTGACTTAATATCAGCGCGAAACACCTTATCCTTAGCAGCACGCAAGGTTTCCTGGGTCACCGCAAGCTGGGCTTCGGCCTCTGAAAGTTCGGCGCGGGCGTCTTGACGGAATTTTTCCTCCTGCTCTTTCACTTGGCCTTGGGCCTCGCGCACGGCGGCTTCAAGTTTTGGTTCGGTTTCATTCTGGGTTGAAATTTGGCCGGTTGTATCGGCAATGTCGCGCTCAAGTTTAATTAGCTCGGTACGCGGCACAATGCCTTGCACAGCCAGAGGCTTCTTCAGTTTCATTTCTTCGTTGGCCAGTTTGAGGTTGGTTTGAAAACGCACCAACGCCGTTTTCACTTCACCTAATTCACGTGTGCGCTGCTCCACCCGTTCCTTCAAAATGCCCAGCTGAGTTTGCAAGCTGTTACGCTTGGCTTGAAACAGGCTGAGTTCGTTTTTAACAAGATCAGGTGAAGCCGCCAGCAATTCAGCCGGAAACTGCGGGTCCGAGCTCAAATCCCCGGTTGCTTCATAGCGCAGACGCGTAGTGCGCGCTGTAAATGTCAACATTTTGGCTGTCACTTCGCCAAGGTTGGCTGAGAAGCCCGTGTCGTCAATGCGCACCAGCACATCGCCTTTTTTAATCTTGTCGCCAGTGCGCACCAAGAGTTCTTTGACGATACCGCCTTCCAGACTTTGCACCATTTGTGTTTTGCTGGAGGGAATGACCCGGCCTTCGCCTCTGGTCACTTCATCCAGCTTTGCCCAGCCCGCCCAAATCAGAAATGCCACAATCATCAGGCCAATGAGAATTACTGCGGTTACCGCACCTTTTGGCGCACCCCGCCTTAATGCGGCATCATATTCTGAAGCAAATTCGAGATCGCTTTTGCGGTTCGCCATTGAATTGAAATCCATCTGTAGTTTTAATATGAGGGTGCCCGTTAACCATGGTAAGTAAGCTTATACTCGCCCATTGAATACAATATGCTATAATGTTGAGATAAATAGTAGGCCAAGTTGAAAACTGGGTGGATACTCCAGAACGTGAAACAACACCGCACCATACTTAATATAAAAAGTCTTGTCGCGCTTGTGCTTGTGTTCATGCTCACAGGCTGTGGTGTGCGAAGACTGGAAGACGTGATGGGACCATCATCACTCGCTCAGCCACCTGGCGGAACAGGCCCCGTGCCGATACCTGCGCCAATCCAATCGGCAACGCCTTCTTTAGCGGCAACGCCACCTCCAACGCCATTGCAATCGCCAGCGCCTGCTCAAGTAAGTTCGCTCGCTGTGCCGCCAGCTGATATAAATGCTCCTGAAAGTCCTGACAGCCCCGATGACGCTGACGAACCGGGTGTGCCACCAACCCCACCCGCAGAGCAGCTTTCTCCTTTGCTTGTCGTACAAGAGAACCGCACATTGTTTAAAACACCCAACCATTGGGAGGCTTTTCAAACAGACAACGGCATAGATGCCACAAATGCAGCCGGAACGGTCTGTTCAGGCAGACTTGGCGGCAGCTCTGGCAATTTAATCCGTCGCCAGAAAATTTCACTCGCTTGTAGTGATGGCACGAACGCCACTCTCGAAATTCGAGAGTTAAGGGCAAACGATGCCAGTGGGGTTATGATCATTGGCAACAATTCCCAAACTGTAAACATTACCAAATCAAGTTACTAGAACTATGGGCTATGCTAAAACGCTACGAAGTGCTGCGACTTTGGCTTGATCAGTTGTTTTGGTTCTCGCCATGGAAAATCCAAGTTCCAACAATTTAGAATCGCTCAGTGACGTAATGCTTGAACACGACGCATGAACCTCTTGAAGGGGAAGTTTTTCTAGCAACGTCAAAACGGTCGTGGTGTCAATTCCTCCGCCCGGCATGATCACAATGCGGTCCGCGGCATAGTTGATGCAGCCTGCCAAGCTCGCGATGCCTTCGAGGGCAGTTCTCTTGCCACCCGACGTGAGTATTCGTTCGAAACCCAGTGCAATAGCCAAATCAATAGCTGCGTGAAAGTCGGTCACGAGGTCAAAGGCACGGTGCAGGGCCAATCCAAGACCATTTGCATGCTGCGTCAGGTTTTGCAGTTGAGATGCGTTTAAAGTTCCATCGCGATTGTTTGCCCCGATCACAACGCCAGCGAGGCTATGAGATCGTACCGCATCGACGTCTATGTGCATAATTTCAATTTCTCTTGCGCTGTAAACGAAGTCGCCCGCGCGAGGGCGGATCATCGCATAGACTGGGATTGGGGCTTGCGCGGCGAGCTTCATCAATCCGGTCGAAGGGGTAAGTCCGCCGAGATCGAGAGCCGAGCACAACTCAATCCTGTCGGCCCCACCTGCGATTGCGGCGGCCAAGCCTGCTGCGTCATCCACGCAAACTTCAAGCAGCACTTTAGGCATTGTTCAGTTCCTGAAATCCCACAATAGCGGCGCCAACCAGTCCGGGTTCGAGGTGATTGTGAGCCTTGACCAAAATTGGTGCAGTAGTTTTGCGCAACAAGTTTGCTCGCACATTTTGATCAAGCAGGGCTAAGAGTTCCGGCACCTCGCTCAAGCCACCACCAACCGGCACAATGCCTGCACCTGTGATGTTGATAGCAAAGGCAAGGGGTGGGCTAACCAGTTCGACATAGGCTGCAATTGTATTGGCAGCGGCAGTGTCACCAGCGCGCCATGCCGTGACGATCTCGCGGCTAGAGAGGGTCTCAAGACTTAAAAACTGGTGAAGTGCTTCAAGCCCGCGTGCGCCACCTACAGTGTTCACACACCCGTATTTTCCACACCCACAGGCAAAATGGGGAATTTCCTGCGTTGAACTTTTGATTTTTGTCGCCAATATTGGCCCATGGCCCCACTCGCCAACAAATCCACCACTGCCACTAATAATCCGGCCATCTATAACGAGCGCGCCACCCACACCGCTGCCGAGAATAATTCCAAACACATTAGAGTAACCGCGCCCCGCGCCCAAAGTTGCTTCGGCCAATGCGAAGCAATCTGCATCATTTGAAATGTGAACCGGAAGCCTTGTCATTGCATGCAAATCTGCACCGAGATTTTTCCCATCTGCACAGGCGATGTTGGCGCATTTTAAAATTCCAGTTTCAGGATCAATAACGCCGGTGATTGAAATGGATATTCCCGTTGTATCGCCAACGCAGGAAGCAATGACGTCGACAAATGCATTGTAATCATGCAGAGGGGTTTGGAGAACTGGCAACACGTTTAAGTGTTCCGGCAATAAGGCAATTGCGGGCTTGATCGAAGAGCCACCAATATCAAAACACATCAACATGACACATCCTCAGCGCGACGCGATAAATGAGCAACGGGGCTCCACGTGAAGTCTTGATCAAATGGAAATGTAGGCATAGTTTTTCTCAAGCGCGGCAAGCGTTCAACATACTGGTCCACGGCTCCTTCCGAAAGCGCCATCATGGCCGGGTTGGCAATCGGTGCGAGTTCAGGCGAAAGATACCCAGATTTAACGACAATGATGCGAGCAGCGTGAACATCAAGACCAAGCCGCGCGAAATCTGAAATATTGTGAAAGGGTCTGCGCCGTGCAGTGATCACCAGTTTAATGCCCTCAATTTCTATTACGGCTTCACGCTCAGCATTTGAATAGCAGCGAAGCAAATAAATGACTTTGCCTGACACTTGAACGGATGCGCTGCTGCTATCAAGTGTGCCTCCGATTGAACAAGAAATCGTGCCGCCAACCCCCGCACTATAGGCCTGATTTATTCCTGGCGCATCAACGATGCCTGCGTAAATAACATTTTGCACTTTTGCAGTGAGCAAGGCCGCCAACATATCGGCACGATCGCCGACGCCACCGCCTGTTGGATTATCGCCAGACTCGGCGACGATAAAAGGTGCCGTCGCGCTTTGCATCGCAGCAATAATGCATTCATCAATGCCGTCGACAGGCATTCCAAAAACAAACTCATGGCGGTTGTTCCAATAATCTTGTGCCAATGAAACCGCAGCACGTTTCATTGCGGCACTGTCAATTCCAGTCATAATCGCAGCAGCAGTGGCGCGCGGTTCATCGGCCCACACATAGCCTACCTGCAACGAAGCATCCCATATTCCTTGTGTCTCTTCGATATGTGGTAATTTTGCGTAGAGAGATTTTGCCGGTTCATCCTCCGTGCTGGTTTTTTCGCCGGGCAATACTACGGGAATGGGAACCCACAGCACACTTGGCCTTGTGCTTTCTGCAATGGCTCGCACCAGCATAGCAACCGAACGGCGCATGGTTTCTTCAACATCAATATGAGGAGCAGTGCGATAGGTTGAAAAAATATCGATGTTGTCGATGATGCGTTGGCTGATATTGCCATGCAGATCATAGCTGGCTGCAATCAAACACGCTGACCCCACAACTTCACGCACCGCAGAAATGAAGTCTCCTTCAGCATCCTCCATCCCCACCACAAACATTGCGCCATGCATGGCAAGATAAACGCCATCCACAGGGAGAAGTTTTTTGAAACCTTCTAAAAGTTCCTGCTTGAAATCCTCATAGGTTTGCGTGGTGATTGGGCCGCCAGCAATAGCCCGCGCGTGCATCACAGGCAGAAATTCAGCGTCATAGTCGTTCAGAAAATTGAAATAAGAATGCTGCAATAGTTCTTGTTCACGCAACACGCAAAAATCAACCGCAGTGGCACGCACTTTGTTGTATGTGCTGCATTCCATGTGCAATCCGCCAACCGCGATCCGCATTATTTTTCTCGATGTCCAAAAACCAGCGGCATCAAATCCACGCAGCCAATAAAGCGCTCATAGGATTTTTTGGGTTTGTTAGTCCAAGCAGTTTCAGCGATGGCCGAAAGACGCGGAAACACAAGTCTATCAAACACGGCACGGTCGGTCATCGACTCCGACCAGATGCAAGCCTGAATTCCCATGAAGTGTTTGCGTTGGTGCGCTGTCCAGTTTTCAGTCGGATCAAAATTATAGGTGCTCTGCGGTGAGGAGTAGCCGGCCCACCAAGCACCTGGTTCAGACCATTCTTGGCCTTGAGACATGTCGAGATAATAGTGCTGCCCTGGGCTTACCACAATGTCGTAACCTTCACCTGCAAGCTGCCCACTAGCCGCCACATCGCGCCAGCCCACGAGATAGGATTTTCCTTTATCAATCACATGACCATGTGAAGCTTCTTCCCACCCGCCGGTAACGCAGCCGCGCGAGGCCAGAAAACTTTGGATGTGGCGCAGGAATTCTGCTTGCAAAATAGCAGTGCCAGTGCCTTCAATGCGATCAGCGCCATGCAGATTGCTGGTGATGCCGTTTTGCTTTGCATGGGCATCGGCCAACGCGTCACCGCCCAGTTCACGTAGCCTTGCTAGAGCAAGCGGCGAGCCAGACCATGCCGCAAGTGGTACTTCATCGGCACCGATATGAATAATTTTGGCAGGGAACAGTTCAATCAACTCGTCAAAAACGGTTTCAAGAAATGTGTAGGTTTCAGGGCGGGCAGGGTTCAGGCAATTGTTGGGAAACACCTGAACCGATGCATAAGCGCCTGTTTCATTTGGATCGCGCAAATGTGGCAAAGCCTTCAACACACAAAAACAATGTCCAGGAATATCAATTTCTGGAATGATTGTGATGCCGTAACTTGCAGCTTGCGCCACCAACTCTCGGATGGCTGTTTTAGTATAATAGCCCCCAAATTTTGCAGGTCCAGAACCAAGCAGGGGCGGAATAAGAAGGCCATGCCCGCGCCACGCGGCAATTGCTGTTAATTCCGGGTAGGCATCAATTTCGACGCGCCACGCTTCATCATCGGACAAGTGCCAATGGAAACGGTTCATCTTGTTCCATGCCAACACACTGAGGAACTGACCAACTTCGGCGGAGGTATAAAATTGCCGTGCCACGTCCAAATGATTGCCGCGAAATTTCATGGTAGGGCTGTCAATAATCTCGCCGACTGACGGAAACAAGAATTGTGTGGGATGAAGTTTAGCACTACGCAGAATTTGCCCCAGCGTGATCATGCCGTAGAGAAAACCAGAAGATGTGGCTGCAGAGAGCAAGATTCCGTTAGCACTGAAGTTGATTTGATAGGCTTCGTCAGCCATCCCCTTCACAAAAGAGCAATCCACCCGTGCGCCGCCTTCAAAGGCACTGCGGTTGATCTCTTCTGCGGGAAATAAACTGCCGCACAGTTTTGCAAATGCAGTGTGTGCAGATTTTGAAATTTCATCTGCGGTCAAAAAATTCAAACCTTGTGGCACCTG
The DNA here is from genome assembly GCA_031423845.1 of Hyphomicrobiales bacterium. GTDB lineage: Bacteria > Pseudomonadota > Alphaproteobacteria > Rhizobiales > Aestuariivirgaceae > Aestuariivirga. Next base: position 6,596 of record JANPGD010000141.1, read on the forward strand.
CGCGAACGCCGAAACCTCAATGTGATTTGGCCACGGAATTATTGCGACCGGCATTTTTTCACTAGGTGCAACCGGATAATATCTGGCACCGCGCAAATGAGCCACGTTGTTGCCAACCAGGTAAGTGCTGGTAACAGCCAACGATTGAATTCGGCCATCGTCAAAGGCGAGGTAGGCATCCGTTGTGCCTTCGCTCCAATGTTGGAAGCGGTTCCTTATGCCATGAAACTTGATCACCCAAGTTTCATTGGGTTTCACTACGACGCCCTGTGGAGTTTTGAGTTCCAGGTGATTAGAAAGCCGCGACTTAATTTCAGCACCTTCAATGCGGGCCTTTGAATCCACGCGCCCCGGTCCACTGATGCACAAAGTAAAATCTGCGAGTGAGTGTTCGCCGCGATTGGTCAGTGAGAGAGTGTAAATTGAAGGAGCTTGATCGGTTGCCGAGGCCCAGTGTGATGCAAGAGTGTAAAGTGAACTTACGGCAGGCCTACGAGTTGGTACGAGCAATTGCATTTCCTTGGGAATCAAACAAATGGCAATCCATTGGGTCAACGCCAATGGACACAGAGATGTTTTCAATAATTTCCGGATTACCTTCAATCAAAGTCACAAAATTTTTGCCTGATGAAAGCGGGCTGTAAGCGATGGTGTGAATGCCCAAGCGCTCAACAATGAGTGGCTTTAGTTTGAAGTTGAAGCCTGACTTTGTGAGCTTTTGATTTTCTGGCCTGATGCCCACAGTCAGCTGTTTGCCAACCAGTTCGGCACTGCCGTTGCGGGGCAGGGTGATTTTGCCAAAGTCTTCAAGCTCCAGCGTAATGCCCGTGGATTTAGCTGCAAGACACATACCGCTAATGAAGTTCATCTTCGGGCTACCAATGAAGCTAGCCACGAATTTGTTGGTGGGATGGTTGTAAAGATCCAGCGGGGAACCCACTTGTTCGATCACACCAGCATTCAGCACTACAATCTTATCCGCCATGGTCATGGCTTCCACTTGGTCATGGGTCACGTAGATCATGGTGGAGCCGAGTGACTTGTGTAAACGCAATAATTCAATGCGCATGTCTGAACGCAAGGCAGCATCGAGGTTTGAAAGTGGCTCGTCAAAAAGAAAAATTTGAGGCTGACGCACAATGGCGCGACCAATAGCAACGCGCTGGCGTTGCCCACCGGATAGTGTGCCCGGTTTTTGTTGTAAACGTTCGTCAAGCTGCAACACTTTAGCAGCAGCTCCAACACGCTGCTCGGTTTCTGCCTGTGACAAACCTTCTACGCGAAGTGGGAAAGCGATATTTTCAAACACAGTCATATGCGGGTAAAGCGCATAGGATTGGAACACCATGGCAATACCACGTTTGACAGGCGGCACATCCTTCACGGGCTTGCCACCAATCACAATTTCGCCAGCCGTAACATCTTCGAGCCCAGCAATCATGCGCAGAAGCGTTGATTTCCCACAGCCGGATGGGCCTACGAAAACAACAAACTCGCCTTTCTTGACGTCAAGGTTCACGCCGCGAATAATTTCGGTGTCGCCGAAAGACTTGCACAGATCAGTAAGGACGAGTTGGCTCATGGTCGGATAGTCTCCGTCTTAAAATGGAAAGGCCGCCGCACATGGGAGGGATGCGACGGCCACTTGCGTTATTTATATTGTTCGAGATCGGCGGCTGCTTTTTTCAAAGCAGCAGCAGGCTCAGCTTTGCCAGTCACCACGGATTGAACGAGTTCAATCATAGTGTTTTGCAAGCCTTTATAGTCCACAAACAAAGGTTCCGGTCCGCCGAATGAAATGCCGTCGATAAATGGCTTCCAGTTGGCATCACCAGCAACAAGTGCGTCAACAGCCGCACCTGGGCGCAGTGGTGTTAGGCCTTCAACTGCTTCATAGGCTGGTTGATTTTCTGGGCTGGCGAGGAATTTCGCAAGGCTAATGGCCTGCTCTTCAACGCCTGTGCCTTTGAACACGGCCAAGCTGTCAGTGATCAACAATGTGCCAGGGCCTTTGGCGCTTGGTCCAAGTGGCAATGGTGCAACGCCCCATTTGAACTTGGCATCCTTTAGCAGACCCTTGGCACCAACTGAGGCTTGGATCATGCCGAGCTTGCCATCCAAGAAAATGGCACGCACTTCATTTTGCTCATAGGACGTTGGGCCTTCTTCAGCAAAGGCTGTGATGTCCTTCAATGCTGTGAGAGCAGCAAGGTTTTCAGGGCTGTCCAAGGTGATTTTGTTATCAGCATCAATCACCGAGCCATTGTTGGTGTATATCCAATGCAAGAGTTGGTGCATGGTGTTGTCGAAAGTCTTCGCTACAACGCCAAAGCCGGCATTGCCTGTTTTTTCTTTAATGGCTTTAGCAGCAGCAATTTCGTCAGCCCAAGTTGCCGGTGCTTTTTCAGGATCAAGACCAGCCGCAGTGAACAAGTCTTTGTTCCAATAGAGAGCCTTTGTTGAGAAGGCCACGGGAACGCCCCATTGCTTGCCGTCAGATGTAACGGTTTCAGCAACGAAGTTGAAATAGCCCTTTTTTTCATCATCAGTCATCGGAATTGGGACGATGAGATCGTTCTTAGAAAACTGCTTCAGTGTGCGTGAACCAACATAAGCAAGGCCAACAGGTGTACCAGCAACGGCAAGTGTTGTCACTTTGTCTTGGCATTGATCCCAACCCACGGCTTCGCCTGCAACCTTAAAGCCAGCATTGGCAGCCTCCCATTTTGCAATCAAATCTGTGTGCACAGCCGACATTTTATCGCCGCACTCAACAAAGCTGATGGTCTTGTCTTCGGCCTGCGCAATGGCTGGCATAAATGCCATAACCAGTGCCACAGTGCCTAATAATTTATGTGCTAGTTTCATACTTCCTTCTCCCTTTTTATTCGCCCCGTCATTGAGGCGATAACTATTGTTTGACAGCGCCTGCGGTGAGTCCCGCTACGAGATAACGCTGCAAAAAAATGATGATGATGAGGGCGGGCAAAATGCCCACAAAACTCGCCGCCATCAACTCGTTCCAAACCACTTCCTGTCGTCCGAAATAAGCAAACAGTCCAATCGGCAGCGGCATGTATTCAGTCTTGGAATTGAATGTGAGAGCATAAATAAATTGTTGCGCGTAGGAGCCAATGAAGGTGGCAATCGCTGCGACGACAATGCCGGGCATTGCCAAAGGCAAAACAACACGGCGCAGAATATAAATGCGGCTTGCGCCATCCACCCATGCGGCTTCCTCAAGTTCCCGTGGAATGCGCAACAGATACGCGCGGAGCAACCAGATGGCGGTTGGTATGAGGAACGCAATGCCGGGAACTATCATCGCGAAATAAGTGTTGAGCACGCCAAGGCTACGCATCAGCCGGAATAGCGGGATCAACAATACCGCACCCGAAAACATATTGATGGCGAGAAACGCACCCAGAAGATGACCACGAAATGGAAATTCAAATCGCGCAAACGCATAGGCAGCTGGAACGACGACGAGCAAAACGCCGATAGTTACAACCGTCGAAATGAACAGGCTGTTGAAAATATAGCGGCCCATCATGGGAACACTGGTCCACATGGAGAAATAGGCATCAAACGAACCATTCTTCGGCCAGAAACTATAGGGCGATGAAAACAGTAGTGACAATGGTTTCAACGAAACCAGGAAACCTTCGATGAAGGGCGCTAGCAGGAAGAACATCACCAAAGCAATTCCGGCATAAATGGCAATCACTTCATACCATCTGTAGCGATCGATCATGGCAACTGGAGCGCGTTTCATTTTCATGTGCGTTCACCCCCCGCTGTAATTTTGCTGACCACTTTGAAATAAAGGAATGAAAATATGGAAAGGAAAATACAGATCATCACGGCGCGGGCCGCACCTTCACCATATTTATAAGAACCGATTGCGGTCTTATAAGTATCGATGATCATGGTCGTGGTTTCGCCACTTGGCCCACCACGCGTTAAAATCCAGATGATGTCGAACGAGTTGAACGTGAAGATCAATGACAACATCGACATCGTAATCATGGTCGGGACAATCATTGGCAAAGTGATGCGGCGGAATCTGTAAAAACGACCGGCACCATCAGCCCAAGCGGCTTCATAAAGATCTTTCGGAATGGCTTGCATGGCGGCTAAAAAATAAAGTGTGACAATGGGAATGCCAATCCACACATCAGTTACGATGGTTGCCCAAAATGCACTGGAACCATAGGCAAGAAACGCAACAGGCCCGTTGGTGATCCCTAAGTTTTGCAAAAGGCCGGAGATCATGCCGAACTGGCCATTATACATCCAGCCCCACATAAAAATGCCAATAGCCATAGGAACCACCCATGGCGGCATGAGCAAAATGCGGAACAAAGTTTGCCCGGGCACTGCTGCATTGAGAAGAACAGCGGCAAAAATTCCGATGATCATTTTGCAACTGACGGAAAAGAAAGTCCACACAAACGTGCGCAAGATCACGGCCGTAAAATCATTGGCAAAAATCTTGTGATAATTTGCAAACCCCACCCAATTGATTGTGGGCTTGAGGGCAGCATCGGTGAAAGATAGTTTTACAGTTTCAGCGAGCGGATAAAGCACGATGACGGAAACATAGAGAAGTGCTGGCAACAGCAGCAACAAAGCAAAAATCTGCGCGCTTCGAGAGTTTGTCATGCCGCTGACGCCTTCTTTGAACTTTTGCGATTAAGCGCCTCGTCAAATCGTTTCCAGATCGGCGTCATATCAATCAGGCTGCGGGTTTTGCGTGCTTCATCTAAAGTGATGGCGAGCAAGCCTGCTTCCAGCGCATCAACCACTGAAACGGGCAGTGCTGCGCCCTGCAACATGTGCTGAGAAATATCGCAGGCCATTTGTTCATCGGCACCATAATGTTCTGATAATTCCGAAACTATATAAGTCGTATCAATCAGGCGCTCAGAAGTGCGGGCGTCATGGACTTTGAAAAAATTTCTGACGAAATCACCTTCCGCCATGCCCTTGGCACCCACCACACAGAAGCGGCGAAATTGATCAGGCACATTGAGGTTAGTGTGAAACGCCATTGATGCGCCATTGGCGTATTCTACAATGGCCGTTTGGAAATCAATAATATCCCCATCGCTATCAAAAACTTTGTCGCTGCCTTCCCAGCCACTCGGTTTGCGGTGATAGACATTCAAATCATTGATGCCAGTTTCAGTGGGCATATTGCTGGGAGTGAAAGATTTTCGTCCACCAAAACTTGCCACACGGATGGGCCTGCAGCCCATAACGCCGTTATACAAATCAAGATCGTGGCAACATTTTTCAAGCATGAAACTGCCCGAGTATTTTGCGTATCGGCGCCAGTCTCGCATAAAGAAAGCGCCGTGGTAAGGGGCGATGTGCTCCGAGGCTTCAATGGAAACCACATCTCCCAGCAGGCCATCTGTCTGAGCCTTGCGTAAATCGACATAAAGCGGCGCGTAACGCAACACGAGACCAACCATAATATTATCCGAACCATACTCGGCAATGAGTTCGGCAAGCGCTATGGTTTCGTCAACAGTTGTGACCACCGGCTTTTCGGTAAATATTTTGAGCCCGTGGCTGAGGCCAATGCGAATATGATCGAGGTGAAGATGATTGGGCGAACCCACCATGAGAAGGTCGAGTTTGTTGTTCGCGATCAAGGCCTCGAGAGTGTCGTAAGACTTTCCAACTGAAATACCATGGTGTTCTGCATAGGAAAGTCCCGCAGGCGCAGGATCGACATAACCGACAACATCAAAATTAGGCACAGTGACCGAGAACACTCTTGCGAGATATCCCAGTCGAAAGCCCAACCCAATGATACCAACCTTCATATGTTTCTCTCCGCCCTGTGCTGTATTCAGCATCTCAATCTGGGCATACGTCTTGCCTGTAAACTTCTTACATTTAAGAGTTAGAAAACTTTATTGTCAATATTAAAGTTCTAAATTTGACCATAGTTGACCAATACCAATTGCAGATTTATTGATGCCAATTCACATAAAACAGCTTATTTTATTGCCTTGAATACACTGCTAGTCAAAATAGACGAATAGTTTTCAGCATTAATTGCGCAGACTCACCGTACAAAAGGATATTTGGTCACCTAAATTAAAAATTCTGAATTAATTACATTTTTGATGTGATTGATTTGATCATTTGAAAGGCATGTAACCAACAAATCCTGCAATTTTCCAAGTAGCGTCAACTTTCCTGCAGAAATAAAGTGTTTGCCAATTTAGTGTGTCCACACCACCATCGGCCAATTTTATGGTGCCATCAAATTTCTTGTGAGCAATGGCAGCATCGCCTTTCATTTCAATTTGTGTGAGATTGGTTGCGCGGTGAATGCCTGCTTCAAGCGGCTCCGCAAATTTAATCTTTTGTGTGTCATGCGCCTGCCTCAACCATTCGTTTTGGTAATCAACAAGACTTGGAAATGCTAAAGTCCAGTCATCAGGATTTGCAGACTTCTGAGCATGCGTTCCTAAAAAACCGGCTTCAACAAAATCACTGGCAACCATGTTCCAGTCAGCAGCTACAAATGCTGCTATGTCGCGGGCGACAAGCATGGTCCAAATTTCTGCACGATCTTTATCATTCGGAAATGGGTTGATAGAAAGTGGCATAGTGGCAGTCTCTCCCAAATTTAATGCGCTCAATCACCAAGTGGCAAACTTGGATCTTTGACTTTCAGTGTATTCAAACTTTGTTTGATACGGCGCAAATTTTCCAAGACCTCAGTGCCACGACTTTCGGCAACTGATAGGGCGAGCATGTCCAAAATTGCTAGCAATGCAAAACGCGAAGACGTTGGCTTGAATATATTGCCATCTTCGATGGGCTGATATTCGATCAAAAATTCTGAGGTCTTTGCAAGTGGTGATCGCGGTGCTGTGATGGCCACTGTTTTGGCCCCATATTGCCGCGCCAATTGTACTGCATCAACAATGGATTGAGCGTGACCGGATGTAGAAAATGCAATCACCGTTGTCTCTCGCGTGGCAACAGCTGTGAACATCAGCTGTAACTGTCCATCAACTTGTGAAATCGCAGCAAGACCCAGCCGAAATAATCGGTTTTGCATCTCGGTTGCCAGCATGGATGATGTGCCACCTGAGCCAATACAAAGAACCCGTTCGCTTCTGCCTATCAACTCAGCGACATTCGCAATCATCGCCATATCTAGTGTTGAGGCCATGCGCGTGATAGCGTTCACCGCACCATCAGATACAATTTCAACCACGCGCTGTTCGCGTGAATCGCGCGATGCAGGTGTTGGTTTGAGATACTGCCCGCCAACCGCCATCGCTTGCGCCAGCCAGAATTTAAAATCGCGCACCCCTTCACAGCCAAGGTTGCGGCAGAACCGCGTCACTGTCGGTTCACTCACGTTGATACGAGCGGCAATTTCAGAAATGGAAGCCTTAGATGCGAAATCCAAATCAGACAGCACCATGGCAGCGAGCAACTTATCAGACTTGGAACCATCGGCTTCCAGCCCTTGCAGTCGCATTATAATATCAATGATGTTTCGCTGCTCCGCCAAACTCAGCCTCCCAATATATCGTCGATGAATGGCTTGTTACCTGCAGTCAATCCCGCATCGACGGCGAGCGATACGCCTGTAATGCCAGAAGCGCGGTCAGATGCGAGGAACATCACAGCCTCGGCGACCTCAGTGTTTTCGACAATACGACCCAGTGGATAGATCCGTGCAAGCTTGCCAGGAATAGTTGGATCACGTGCAATGCGATGATCCCATGCTGGCGTGCGGATTGAACCGGGGCACACCGCGTTGGCCCGCACCCCAAATTTTCCAAACTCCACGGCAATGCTGCGGGCATAAGCGTCAATGCCAGCTTTCGCCGCAGCATAGGCCGGGTTGCCATAATGCGAAAGCGCATTCACCGAAGAGATAAAAACCACAGTGCCATGCCCACGTTTGGCCATTGCATTTACGATGACCATTGTGAAATTCATAACGCCTGTGAGGTTGATGCCAATCTCAGTTTCAATTTTTTCTGTATTGAGGGACGAAAGAGTTTCGGCTCGCGTCCAACCTGCGTTGTTGATGAGTATATTAGGAATATTTCCAGCACCCACCAGTGCTCGCGCCGCTGCAACAGTTTGTTGACGGTCGATAAGATCGAATGTCATTTTGGTTGCGACATTCAGATTGGTCATCGCATCTAAATTTTGATCACACGCAGTGATCGTCGCCCCATTGGCGGCTAACAATGCGACGATGGCACCGCCAAGACCGCCACCAGCTCCGGTGATCAAGACGTTTTTACCAGCGAAATCACCTTTGATCATAAACAAAAACTCCGGCGCAAAGGGATTGATGAAAATGCATTACATTTGAGGATAAGTCAAAAAATGTAAACTAACAACATAATATTGAGTGCTAAATTCCGAAAAATGGCATTAATGTAATAAATTCACTTTTACTATTGAAGCGTTGATGCTTTAAAGGAAATCTGATCGCAATCAAGGCTGAGCATTTTAATGCGAATTTTTACCGCGTCTCTGGCAACCGAAACAAACACATTTTCTCCCGTACCAACGGACCGCGCATCGTTTGAACAAGCCTTCTATGCCCCCCCCGGTATGCATCCTGATACGCCAACGCTGTGTTCCTCACCCATCATTGCTTTGCGTAAAATCAAAGACCGAGAAAATCTTACCGTCATAGAAGGAACTGCCGCTTGGGCCGAACCCGGCGGCATCTTGCAGCGGCAAACTTATGAAAATCTGCGTGATGAAATTCTCCAGCAACTCGCTGAAGCCATGCCTGTTGATGGTGTTATCCTCGGTCTGCATGGTGCCATGGTGGCGCAAGGCTACGACGATTGTGAGGGCGATCTACTTTCGCGCATTAGAGATATGGTGGGATCCAAGACACTTATTGCTTGTGAGCTTGATCCCCACAGCCATCTCACGGAAAAGCGAGTTCAAGCCTCAAACATCTTGGCGGCCTTCCTTGAATTTCCACATACAGATTTTTACGAACGCGGTGAGCATGTGGTCGAACTAACCTTGGCCGCACTCAAAGGCGAAACACATCCGGTGATTTCAACATTTGATTGCCGCATGATAGCCGTGTTGCCAACTAGCCGTGAGCCCATGCGGTCTTTTGTTGATCGCATTAAAGCGCTGCACGGTGTCGATGACATTCTTTCTATCTCCGTCATCCACGGCTTTATGGCCGCTGATGTGCCAGACTTGGGAACGCGCATTTTGGTGGTGTCCAATGATGCAAAGGCAAAAGGTGACGTCTTGGCTGAGAAATTGGGACGCGAGCTTTTTGCGATGCGTAAAAAAACCATTATGGATTTGGTCGAGGTGGGCGAGGGGCTTGATCAAGCTTTGGCAGTACGTGTTTCTCATTCACGGCGACCAGCCGTGATCGCAGATACGTGGGATAACCCCGGCGGTGGTGTTGCTGGCGATGGCACTGTAATCTTGCGTGAAATAATAAATCGCAAAATTTACAGTGTTGGCGTGGCCACAATTTGGGATCCTATAGCCGTCACATTTTGCCATGCGGCAGGCGAAGGCGCTGAAATACAATTGCGTTTTGGTGGCAAAGCCGGACCGCAAGCAGGTGAACCGATTGACGCTTTGGTGAGTGTCATCAAAATTGTTGAAGAAGGCTGGCAGAGCTTCGGCAAAAGCCGCGTGACTTTGGGAAGAACTGCAGTGGTGCGCATTGTAGGAACCGAAATTGATATCATCCTAAACACTAATCGCACCCAAACTTTTGAACCTGATATCTTTTCAAATTTGGGTATTGACCCGATGCAGAAAGATATTCTGTTGGTGAAATCAACAAATCATTTTTACGCAGGCTTTGAGCCCATCGCATCGCGCATCATCTATGTATCTGCGCCCACGTCTTACCCGTCGGATCCTGTCAAAACCAACTACACAAAACTCAAGCGCCCCATCTGGCCACGCGTTGCTGATCCATTTGTGTGAATTAATTGAACTCATCAATGGAGAAGATTTCAAATCACATTTTGATCAGGCTGGTATTTGCGCTGCAGCCCGTCGCCTTTGGAGGCTGGCTACCACGCATTCCTGAGATTCAAGAGAAGCTGAGCCTTGATCCAAAGGGCTTGGCTCTCACTCTGCTGGGCTTGCCAACTGGAATTTTGTTAACGCTTTTGTTTGGCGGAAAACTCGTGGGCCTTCTTGGTGGCCGTGCAACAATTTTTATGGCTTCATCGTTTTCTTGGGCGTCGTCTCGTTACCAGTTTGGGCTAGTTCTCCGAGGATGCTGTTTTTAGCACTGGCAATTGTCGGGTCGGCATTGTCTGTCATTGAACTGGGTTTGAATGTAACGGCAGACCAGATCGAAAAAGCAGGAACAAAACTCATTATGAATTCATGCCACGGCTTTTGGAGCCTCGGCATCATGCTTGGCCTACCGCTTATGCTCAGTCTTTCTCTTGCAAGATTGCTCTCGCGTTAAGCGCTACTCTCAAATTTCCGTCGGCTTCATCGAGTTTGCGGCGCGCAATTTCTATTGTCTCAACGCCCGAACATACTAGCACAGCAAGTTTCACATCACCCTTCGATGTCCCCAGTGCTGCTGAAGCGGTCGCATCATTGACGCCAGCGATAGAACTCACAATGCCGCGTGCGCGCTTTTGAAGTTTTAGATTGCCAGCTTGCACATTGACCATCATGCCATCGTACACGGCACCCTGTTTGATGTTCGCGAGTGTGGAGACAAGATTGAGCGCCGCCTTCTGAGCTGTGCCTGCGCCCATGCGGGTTGAGCCTGCGATCACCTCTGCGCCAGTTTCAAGCAGAATTTCGAAATCGGCAACAGCAGTCAAAAGTGAATTGGAATTGTTAACGACCGCAATGACCGTGGCGCCATTTTGTTTGGCTCGTTTGGCGGCCGCAATCGTGTAGGGCGTTGTACCAGAGGCCGCGACAGCAATGAGAGTGTCACCGGGCTTAAGGATTGTGGCCGCCTTGGTGCCTTCGTCAGCGTCATCTTCGGCATCAGCGAGGGTTTCAAAAATCGCCGCATTGCCACCCGCAATCAGATAGCTGATTTTATCGTGAGCCATGCCAAATGTTGCAGGCAATTCAGAGCCGTCTTGCACACCAATGCGGATCGACGTTCCGGCGCCCGCATAATACAAACAGCCACCATTTTTTAGATTTACCGCTAGTGCTTCTGCCGCCTTGGAGATTTGAGGAATCGCATTGCGAACAGCAGCAATGGCGCGTTCCTGGCCATCAACCAGCGCCGATAAAATATCGGCATCTGCCCAAATATCGATGTTTTTATAGGCCGTCGATTTATCTTCGGTTTTGCTCATTTAGCAATAATACCAAACAGCTACCACTAGTCCAGAGTTAATTTTTAACTATAATATATGTGGATAAATCGAGATATAATCTTGGACTTCAACAAAATTCTTCCAATTTGGTATTAAGTTGGTATTAGTTGTGGATGGCAAACAAAAACACATATTTTCTCGGAATTGATGGCGGGGGCAGCCGTTGTCGCGCTCGTGTCCGTAGTTTAGATGGCAAATTATTGGGTGAAGCCGTGGGCGGTTCCTCCAATATTTATCTCAGTTTTGATGGTGCCTTGGCCAATATTCTTGCCACTGCAGAAGAGGCAGCAATTAAGGCGGGTTTGAAGACGAATGAGCTTCATGCGGGCCTCGGCCTCGCCGGAATTGTGACATCAAAAGGGGCCGATAAAATTGTTGCCGCGAACTTGCCCTTTGCGTCCGTCACTGCCGACAATGACGCCTATGTTGCATGTGTTGGCGCTTTTGCGGGCGGCGATGGCGGCATCGTTATTGCCGGGACTGGTTCGATTGGTTTTGCTGTCATCAATGAAGTGCGCCACATGGTGGGCGGCTGGGGTTTTGCATTAGGCGATCATGGGTCTGGCGCATGGTTGGGCCATCATGCTGTGCGCCGCGCCGCATTGGCCATCGATGGTTTGCTTCAACCTACACCGCTGATTGAAGAAGTTTTATCGCGTGTCGGTCGAACACGATTTGATTTGTCGCGCTGGTCTGAAAAGGCCAGCCCAAAGGACTATGGCCAGATGGCACCACTGGTTTTCGAATGTGCCACCAAGGGCGATGTGCATGGCATGACGATTGTGATTGAAGGAGCAGCCGCAATTTCCAACCTCGGGCGTGCTCTTTTGGCTCGGGGTGCGCGCAGCATATGTTTGCTGGGCGGCTTATCAAAAGTCTATCCGCCTTATCTCGATGCCGATGTTAAAAAATCACTCGCCGAACCGAATTATGACGCGATGGATGGGGCGATTATGATGGTGCGCAAGGCCAAGGGTGTGAAGGAGTGTTGGATATGAACCAAGCGGAAAAAATTTTTGCTCCAAGTCGTTTTGAAGTGGGAAGCAGGGCGCCACTTTATGCGCGGGTCAAAAAGCTGGTGCGCGATGCAGTCCATGCTGGCGACCTGCAAGTGGGCGACACGATTCCAAGCGAACGTGATGTGGCCGTGATGCTCGATGTATCACGCGTAACCGTGCGAACCGCATTTACGGAATTGGTCGCCGAAGGCGTGCTGTTGCAGCGGCGTGGCTCTGGCACTTATGTGAATGGTGCGGCGTTGCGCATTGAGCAGCCGCTCTCACGCCTCACCAGTTTTACGCAAGACATGGAACTTCGCGGGTTGAAAACCGATGCCGATTGGCTTGATCGTTCAGTCCGGTTGCCAACACCAGAAGAAGCCTTGAAACTCTCCATTTCGCCCAGTGAATTTGTATCGCGTTTTCATCGTTTGCGCCGCGCTAATGGCGAGCCTATGGCCATTGAACTTGCGGTCATTCCTTACAAATTTATCAGCAATCCTGAAAAAGTTACGGGCTCACTTTACAATGCGCTTGATGCGCTTGGTGTTAGACCCGTGCGGGCCTTGCAGCGCTTGCAGGCAACTGCACTTTCAATACATGATGCAAGATTGCTGGGGATGCCCGTCGGTAGCCCTGCGCTTTTTATTGAACGTATTTCCTATTTGCCTGATGGTCGTATTGTAGAGTTCACGCGCTGCCATTATCGCGGTGACGGTTATGATTTTGTAGCAGAACTCACCATTGCGCCGGGTGGTGCAGCATGAGCCACATGGCAAGAGAAGCCGCCGAAGCTCCGGAGGCCGTGGCAAGATTTCTCGAACGCAATGCAAAAACGTTGAGCGAAATCGGCACAAGGTTACGTCTAAATCCCCCGCCTGTGATCATCACGTCAGCCCGTGGCAGTTCTGATAGTGCAGCAGGCTACTTCAAGTACCTCACCGAGATTCAAACAGGGGTGCCGTGCTGTTCCATGGGTGCATCAGTTGTTTCGGTATATGGCGCGGAGCTTCAAGCCCGTGATGGCTTTTGTTTGACGGTTTCCCAATCGGGCAAAAGCCCGGACATTGTCGCTTTGCAAAATGCAGCCCGCCATGCGGGTGCGCTCACTGTTGCTGTGGTCAATGTTGAAGATTCACCAGCCGCCCATGCCGCAGATATTTGTCTGCCACTTTATGCAGGACCGGAACTGAGTGTTGCGGCTACAAAGTCTTTCATCGTGTCACTCGTTGCAGGTGCCGCCATCATCGCTCATTGGCGCAATGATAGTGCAATGCTTTCAGCTATTGCCGCATTGCCTGAGCATTTAGCAAAAGCCGCGTTGATAGAGTGGCCTGAAGTGGTGAATTTCGCGCAAAATGCAGAATCACTTTATGTGGTTGGCCGTGGTCCAACGCTTCCTATCGCGGTTGAAACAGCGTTGAAATTGAAAGAAACCTGTGCCATTCACGCCGAAGCCTATTCGATTGCCGAAGTGATGCATGGACCTCTGGAATTGCTCGGCGATAACTATCCGGTTCTAGCTTATTCTCCAGAAGATAAATCGCGGGCCTCTTCCGTGGATGCTCTCAACAAGATCCGTAAGACGGGCGCGCATGTTCTTGTCGCGGAGCAGGGCGGTCTACCGTTCGAACGCACGGATCATTCCTTGCTTGATCCTATTTCCCTCATTCAAACTGCTTATCGTTTTGTGGAAGCCACAGCCCAAGCCAGAGGGCGGGATCCTGACCGGCCACGTCTCCTCAAAAAAGTAACGGAAACTGTCTGATGGCCTTTGCTCTCACAGGTGCCCGCGTATTTGATGGCGAAACTATTAGGGAAGGGTTCGCTGTTGTTATCGATGGTGAGCGTATTCTCGACATTGTTCCAGAACGTAAAATTGACTCGAATATTACGGTGTTGAAGCTGCCAGGCGGAATTCTGGCACCCGGTTTTATTGATGTACAAGTGAACGGCGGCGGCGGGGCGCTGCTCAATGATAATCCAACAATCGAAACTGTTAAACACATTGCAGAATCCCATCGCAAATTTGGCACCACAGGACTGTTGCCGACTGTCATCACTGATGCACCAGAAATTCTTGCTCAAGCCATTGCGTCAGTGAAGGCCGCACGCACAGCGAAAATTCCGGGTGTTCTTGGTATTCATATCGAAGGTCCATTTCTGGACGTGGACCGAAAGGGTGCCCATGAGGCGCGCTACATTCGTGAAATGACTTCGCAAGATGTGACACAAATTGCCAATGCTGATTGTGGCGCGGTGATGCTCACTTTGGCTCCCAATCGGGTCGCTCCAACCCTGATAAAATCACTGGCGGATAAGAGCGTATTGGTGAGCTTGGGTCATTCCAACGCCACGCTTCTGGAAGTTCAGTTGGCACTGGACGCTGGCGCGTGCGCCTTCACCCATATCTTTAATGCCATGAGCCAAATGAACGGGCGTGAGGCTGGCATGGTGGGTACAGCCCTTGCTGACCGTGAAAGTTTCTGCGGACTTATTGCCGATGGTTTTCATGTTCAAGATGCCGTTATGAAAGTGGCCCTTGCAGCAAAACCCAAGAGCCGCATGATGCTAATTTCTGATGCGATGCCCGCCGCCGCTGGTGGGCCTGACATTTTTAAATTACAGGGCCGCACAGTCCGGCGGATCAATGGTCGCCTGCAGCTTGACGACGGAACCCTCGCTGGCTGTAGTCTCACCATGGATGAAGCGTTGCGGTATTGTGTTACAAAATTGAATGTCGATCTCGAAGACGCATTGCGCATGGCATCACTTAATCCGGCCACCTTCTTGCGCAAAGAACATGAACTCGGGTCGATCAAAGCTGGATATCTTGCCAGCCTTGTGCATTTGGATGACAAGTTGGAAGTTCTGCAAACTTGGATCAATGGCAGGTGACCAATTGAAACTGGTGGGTGCAATCACTGAAGGTAGCGGTGTCGTCAACGAGGACACCTTTGGTTATCTTGGAAGCAATAATGATGTGACAGCCGCTTGGGTGTTTGATGGCGTCACAGGTATCAATGATAGAAATTATTTGCCCGGCGGAACAGATGCAGCTTGGTTGGTTGCTACTGCCCACAACCATCTTTTGAGTTTGGCCAAATTGGACTTACCATTGCACGAGATTATTTCACGGCTTGTTTCTGCTTTGATTGAGGATTGGAAAGTGGCCACTGAAAATCTGAACTTGCCTGAAAATTATGATCCCCCTGCAGCGTGCCTGATCCTCGCTAAGCGTTATGGCAACAATTGGCAAGCGGTGCGGCTTGGTGATTCCTGCCTGTTAGCCAACTGCGCAGATGGGACAACGCGAAATCTCGTCGCATCACCCAATAAGGATTTCGATACATGGCTCACTAACGAAGTGACCAAGCGCCGCGATTCAGGTGCAACAAATATTGCTGCATTACTTGCGGAATTTCACCCACAATTGCAGGCACGCAGAAAGCTGCGCAATACTTCAGTCGGATGCGGTATCCTTGAAGCTAATCTTTCAGCGCTGGACTTCGCGGAATATCTCGAGCTTGGCCATTTGGATGATTTATTAATCTGCACAGATGGATATTTTCGCGCCGTGGATTGTTACGGATTACACGATAAAGTTGGACTGCTTATGACTGATGTTAGTGTGAAGCACGTGTTGCAAAGCATTCGAGCAACTGAGGCTGCCGATCCATCTTGCGAAAGATATCCACGGTTCAAACCCGCCGATGACGTAACAGCTATCAGATTAAGCGTCGAAAAATAGTCAGAAAAATTATGGTGGAATAATTCCAGTTGAACCACTCCGCGAAAACATCTTTCATTTAACAGGTCTTCGCCTGTTTAGCTCAGCAGTATCTATCCGCTAAAAATTTAATAGAGGGAACTTTGCGGTTCTCGCGGCGTTACTTGAGCTCAGCGCAAGTCGATCGCGCACAACACTCCTTGAAAGAGAAAGTATCCATGAAACCGATTTTTCTAGCGGCAGCTGCTTGCCTGTTTTTTAACGGCCCTGCACTTGCAATGACTGATGTTCAATGCACAACCCTGTGGAAGATTGCAGATGTCAACAGCGACGGAAAGCTCAGTGGCACCGAAGGTGATCGCTACCTTGCAATGATGCGGATTGCCAATCAAACTACTGGTGCTGATGGCACCATGACTGAGACCGTATTTCAGGAAAGTTGCAAAACCGATTTTTTCAAAATTGCCGAAGCTGATATCGGAGCACCGTTAGCGGGGGCCAACAGCTTCACCGAAACGCAGGCCAAGGACCGCGTCGTTGCCCATGGCTTTTCAATGCCAGTTACGCTGGTGATGGACGACAGGGGAGTTTGGCGCGGAGCTACCATGCAAGACGGCAAAAGCATGACAGTTGCCGTTGATTACAAAGGCAATGTTGTCGCGCAATAAATGAATCATTCTCTACTCAATGAAAGGCATTCACATGCAAACGATTATTCGACAGCGACAGAATCACGAATAGACCGATTGGAAAGTAGTTCCAATAATTCCGTCGGCTATGCTCTTGTCGTGCTTGTGTTACTTGTGGCCGCTTACTTTGCCTACGCTTACTATGGACAAAGCATGAGTGTACCCGTCGTAACAAACCAAAGCACAACGCCAGTAACACCACCCGCAGTACCGACTGTCGTACCTTCCGTTATTCCGCCAGTGGTACCAGCAACACCCCCTGCAACGACACCGTAAGGCACTAATAATGCCAAAACCCGCCGCACTAAATGCGGCGGGCGTTCATCGAACAGTTCTAAGGCTGTGGCTTGGGCTCAACCCCTAGGGGAACACTTTTTATGTCGGCGTTTTCCAATTGAGCTTCTGAACCCATCACGCTAAACCCCACCCCATGAATGCCGCTGCGCAACCCGCTGCGGCGGACGGGAAACTGTTCGCCGTAGCCCCCATGATGGATTGGACTGATCGGCATTGCCGTGTCTTCCACCGCACATTGTCGCGCCACGCCCAGCTTTATACTGAGATGGTTACAGCCAATGCTGTGCTGTTTGGTGATCGCGAAAAGCTGTTAGGTTTTGACGCGGGCGAACAGCCTGTAATTTTGCAATTGGGTGGTAGTGATTCAGCAAGCTTGGCTGAGGCTGCAAAAATTGGTGCAGATTATGGCTATGCTGAAATCAACTTAAACGTGGGTTGCCCTTCGGACCGCGTGCAAGAGGGTCGCTTTGGGGCTTGCTTGATGGCTGAACCGCAGCTGGTTGCAGAATGTGTTGCTGCCATGAAGAAGGCTGTCAACATTCCGATTACTGTGAAATGCCGCATTGGCATTGACGATCAAGATGAAGAGCAGGGCTTACAAACTTTTGTTGAAGACGTTTCAAAAGCAGGATGCGAAACATTTGTGGTTCATGCGCGTAAAGCGTGGCTAAAAGGATTAAGTCCAAAAGAAAACCGTGAAATTCCACCTTTAAACTATGACCGTGTGCACCGCCTTAAAAACTCATTCCCGCAACTCAATATCATTTTGAATGGCGGCCTCGAAACTTTGGAGCAGGGCATTCCGCATTTGCAATCCTTGGATGGTATGATGCTGGGCCGTGCCGCTTATCATATGCCATGGGTCATGGCTGAGGTTGATCAAAAAATTTATGGCACAGAAAATCTCTGTGCAACGCGCCGCGACGCGGTGCTGGCAATGTTGCCTTACATTGAGGAGCAACTCGCGCGCGGCTTGTACCTTCACCGCATCACGCGGCACATGTTAGGCCTCTATCATTCCCAGCCCGGCGGCCGCATGTGGCGACAAATTATTTCGACTGAAAGCTGCAAACCCGGTGCGAATGCCGAAGTTATAGTGCGGGCACTTGACGTTGTGGAATCACAAGCCGCTAGGCAAGCCGACGCTGCTTAAACTGCGCGCCGCGCCGCCAGCCTGCCTTGCCGTCCGCCGCGCCGTGTCTTGCGCTGTGTCAATGTTTCCACGCGTTCGGGCAGGGCATCCATAATTGAGCGACGGTCATCGACAGACATGCCGATCCATCCGGCTATTTCTCCACGCGTACGCCCGCATCCGATGCAAAACTGCGTCTCGGGGTCCACCACACATACTCTTACGCAAGGTGTTTCAATATTAGGGAATCTAAAGTCGTCCATCATGCCATGTTCAGTCTATCGGAAGCAGCTGTATGCCCCGAAAGCGCCCCCCTATGTCAAGCGGGCGTCAGTTTTTTAAAGTCAGCACACCGTCTTCGGATTTGAAGCTGTCGAGTTTGGATAAAAAGCTCATGCCTAATAATGTGCCATTCAGCGCACCTTCCGGTAAAACCATCGCATCAACATTTTCGACGCGAACAGTATCAATTTCGACTTTGTCCAATTTTACACGCGCGGCATTCACAACACCATTGGCAGTGGAAACTGGAATATTGAAATCCAGTGTATTGGGATGAAGTCCTGCCATTTGTGCATCCTCATAGCTCAGCGCCACAAAGCTGGCACCAGTGTCCACCATGACTTCGATATTGGTTCGATTGATGCGGGCGGTCACACGGTAGTGGCCCATATTACCAGATTTGAGTTCAGTCATTGCCATGAGTTGAATGGGAGGTAGCAAGGTTTGCTTGGCCTCAAATCCAGGTAGTCCTGCTCCGGCTAGCAACAATAGGGCAAGCGCCACACTTGGCATAGGACCCGAACGCACCATGAACTCACTCTCCACACAACTCAACTATGGAGGTAAGTTAACGGCTCATTCGCCACAAACTGTTTACGTGATTGTTAAACTTAGTGACAAGGTTAACCAATCATTGCGGTGAATGTTGCGAGCATAGATATTTCAGAAAGCACCTGCACGGCCCCGCAAACATCTCCAGTTTGCCCTCCGATCATCCGAACAGCAAGGCGTCGCAACAACGCTGTGACAGCACATGCGGCGAGTATTGCTACAACGCCGCTGGCGTTTTGAAGCCCAAGGCCTGCATAGATTGTTAATGCACCCGCCGGAATAATTGCAAACAATGCTGCGTTGCGACCTGGCCTTCCGGCAAAAACTGAAAGCCCATCGCTGCGAGCAGAGCGCGTTGCCCACATGAGATCGACCATCATGGCGCGCGAAAATGCACCAGCAGAAGCGAATAGAAGTATAACCGTCAGAATTGGCAAGTGCAGCAAGGCTTCAAAAGCCGCAACCCGCGTTAGCAATGCCAAAATCAGTGCAATAGCACCGTAGTTTCCAATACGGCTATCGCGCATGATGAGCAGTCGCTGTTCACGGCTTTTGCCACCGAACAAACCATCCATCATGTCCGACAATCCGTCTTCGTGCAGAGCGCCCGTAACTAACGCACCTATCGCGCATGTAAAGGTTGCTGCCATCAGAGACGGTAAATGCAGAAAATTGAATCCAACTAATAAGCTACCATTCAGCGCGCCAATCATGGCACCAGCAAAACCAAAGAACCGCATTGACTGTGATAATTGAGGTGGATCCAACGTCCGTGTGAAAGGAATGGGCAAACGGGTCAAAAAGCGCAAACTGAAAAGCAATTCAGCAAATGGTCTGAATTTGCCAGTTTCTCCGTTAGTTTCGGGCAGAGTGTCGCTCATGGCAGTTTTTTGCTTGGCTCCTGTGTTTGAACTGATAGAGAAAGCAAAGCCCGCTGTCAGCGCTCGTCATCATAAATGGACGCCGATGGCATGGCCACAATTGTCGCAGGCCACAAGGCCTAAATATATAGGAACTTTGCATTATGACATCCGGCCTCCCTTTTGATGATATTCGCGCGCTGTTCAAGATCATGCCAAAGGCTGATGCAGAAGCCGCTACCCAAGCAATGGCCCATGATGCCCAGTTGACCAAACCGCCGGGGGCTTTGGGCAAATTGGAGACGATTGCTGCTTGGATGTCGAGTTGGCAGGGCCAACACCCGCCCCGTGCCACGCGCACAGTTGTAGCCGTGTTCGCTGGCAACCATGGGGTCGTTGCCCAAGGGGTTGCTGCCTATCCCCAAGCCGTAACCCAGCAAATGGTTGCTAACTTTCAATCGGGTGGCGCTGCCGTCAATCAGATTTGCAAAACCTTTGATCTTGGTTTGAAGGTGTTTGAATTGGCACTGGAACATCCCACTGCGGATATTACGCAAGAACCAGCACTCAGCGAAAAAGAATGCGCCGCCACTTTTGCCTATGGCATGGAGGCGATTGCCGGAGGATGCGACCTTCTTTGCATTGGCGAAATGGGCATTGGCAACACGACCATTGCCGCTGCTTTATGTCATGGCTTGTTTGGTGGAAATGCTGAGGACTGGGTGGGCCCGGGCACGGGTGTTGATAGTGATGGCATTAAACGCAAAGCGGAAGCCGTGCGCCGAGCCGTAGCCCTGCATAAAGACCATCTGTCAGATCCGCTGGAAGTTTTGCGCCGCCTCGGAGGCCGTGAGCTTTCGGCGATGGCAGGGGCAATCCTTGCGGCGCGTATGGAGCGTGTTCCGGTGCTCATTGATGGTTATGTGGCGACGGCCGCAGCGGCAATATTGTTTGCTGCCGATCCGAGTGCACTGGATCATTGCATCGTTGCTCATTGTTCAGCTGAGCCAGCGCATAAAGCTTTGCTCAAAAAACTTGGCAAAGAACCATTGCTCGATTTGGGCATGAGACTTGGCGAAGGATCAGGCGCAGCTTTGGCTGCAGGCATCGTAAAAGCCGCCGTCAATTGTCACAATGATATGGCAACATTTGCCAGTGCTGGTGTGTCCAACAAGGATTAACCCGTCAGAGAAATCAACTGGCGTTGTGAATCTGACTGTACAGCTGGATCAGCGATAATCTCACCACGAGGCCCTGACAGCACGCGCTGGAATGGGAAGGTGCAGATGATTTCTGTGCCACTTCCGGGTTGGCTTTTGATTTCAATACTGCCGCCGTGCAGCGTCATAATGCCTTTTACAATTGAAAGGCCAAGGCCTGCCCCATCGATGGCTTTCTTGGCGGCTAAACTTCCACGCATAAAGGCCGAAAGAGCGTTTTCAATCTCATGCTCAGGAATGCCAGGGCCATTGTCTTTCACACTTAACTCAACGCATCCCAATGTTGTCCGTCGCGCCGCCATCAAAACCTCACCTTTTTTAGGAGTAAATTTGATGGCGTTGGCCAGAAGGTTTATCACAACCTGATTGATGGCCCGCTCGTCACCCCACACTTTCGGCAAGGTTGGGTCTACATCAATTGCAACATCTATTGTTTTTTCGGCAGCGTTTATTTCGAGCAGATGTTTGCCGTGGTGGAGGGCGGCGATAATTTGAACTGGCTCATCACGGATTTCGCGACGTCCCGCTTCGATGCGAGAAATATCCAAAATGTCATTGATCAGGCCCAGCAAGTATTGGCCGGAATGATGGATATCGCCCGCATAATCTTTATAGGCCCGGTTTGCCATTGGCCCAAACATTTCACCTTCTAAAATTTCTGAAAATCCTAATATGGCATTGAGCGGAGTCCTTAACTCATGGCTCATATTCGCAAGGAAAGTCGATTTTGCTTTATTAGCCATCTCAGCTTTTTGCTGTTCTTTTTCTGCGCGATCCCTTTCTTGTTTCAATTCCGCAATAAGAATGTCTTTTTGGTTCCGAAAAATGATCATGTCGCGCGCTGTTTCCTGCAACTGCCGCGCAATGAAAAGAAAGAACACTTCAAGTGTAATGATAAGACCTGTCATTGCCAAATAGACCGGACCACCTTCCGACACGCAGCGCAAAGCAACGCCGACTGTGACCAAGCCCGTTCCAGAAATCAGTACAGGCAAAAAATTACTAACAATCAAAAAACGCACCGCACTCACTGTCATCAAAGCGGCAATGAGAAATGGTCCCTGAGACGAATCTGAAGCAGGCCAAAAAAAGAAGAGTGGCAAAATCCAAAAGCTTGCCAGCATCAACTCTGAGGCAGACATCATGCCAATCCAATCGCGTTGTTCACCAGCCGTGCGCGATTGTTTGAAGTAATGATTGCAAATATAAAGTTGTACAGCATTACAACCCAGAGCACCCAACAACCATAGTGCGACTGTGGTGATGGGCACCCAAGACAACGCGGTGAATGCCAGCAACACGCACATAATGGGCATGATCGGCGCAAGGCGCAGCTGGTTTTTCAAGAACATTTCAAGCAAGTCACCTTGCCAAGGAATGTCGGTTTCTGCGGGCAAGGACTCAGTCAGCCCCGAAGCATTTTTTTGTGTTGGCGTAGCATCCACGTGAAAATTTTGCCGATTGAGAAAAGCATTCGTTTCTATGGCCGACATTTTGGATTGCCCTTGTTTGAATAAAACTAACCTCTGGTCCTAGCAATTATTCGCTAACGCGGGCTTTGGAAGAACGGTAAATATTGACTCAACGCCTAGTAGCCATAGTTAAAATGACCTATAGACCGCCCAAATTGTTCTTGTTTTGGAAACCATAATGACTGACATTTCGAAAGACCTCATCCTTGCTGAACTGAAACGTATCGCTGCGCCTGATGGGCGAGGCAATATCGTCTCGGCCGGTTTGGTATCGGATATTGCGATCCAAGATGGTCAAGTGATGTTTGCGCTGAATGCTGATCCGCAGCACATGAACGCGATGACGCAACTGCAAGCCGTTGTCCAAAAAGCAGTCAGCGCATTGCCCGGTGTAAAAAAAGCCATGGTGGCTTTAACAGCAGAGCGTGCGCCCACACGGGAAGTCGGCCCGAAAGTGAGCTCAGCCTCGACTCTGAAAAATGGCGTGCCGGGAGTTAAATATCTCATCGCTGTTGCATCCGGAAAAGGCGGGGTTGGCAAATCAACAACCGCCATCAATTTGGCATTGGCTTTGAAGTCTCTTGGCCTAAAAGTAGCAGTGCTGGACGCTGATGTTTATGGCCCGTCCATGCCCAAGCTTTTTGGCCTGAAAGGCAAGCCCGAAGCAAGTGATGCAACCGGCAAACGCATGAAACCGATGCAACGCTTCGGCGTGGAAGTGGCATCGATTGGTTTTCTGGTCGATGAAGAAACGCCAATGATATGGCGAGGCCCGATGGTCATGTCAGCACTCACGCAGCTGCTGCGCGAAGTCGCATGGTCGGAAACGGATGTCATGGTCATCGATATGCCGCCTGGCACGGGCGATGCTCAGCTAACACTCGCTCAGCAAACTCCGTTGGCTGGTGCTGTTATCGTTTCCACGCCGCAAGACTTGGCACTCATTGATGCGCGCAAGGGCATTAACATGTTCAAGAAAGTGAATGTGCCACTGCTCGGTATTGTCGAAAACATGAGTTATTTCATGTGCGATAAATGTGGCACCCGCCATGAAATTTTCGGGCACGGTGGAGCAAAAGCTGAAGCGGAAAGATTAGGTGTACCATTTTTAGGTGAAGTGCCGCTGGATATAGAACTGCGCCAGCGCTCCGATTCAGGCGAACCCATCGTTGCCACAGTTCCGGACTCTGCCCACACCCGTATCTATCAGGACATTGCAAAAAAAATCTGGACTAGCTTAGAGAGTGGCGCATTGGCGAGGCCAGCGCCTAGTATCGTGTTTGAGGATTAGCAAATTTCTTCACCGAATGTTAACTACGAACCTGATTCAAGAGACTGTTGAAACTTTAGCCGAATGATTCGGCGTGAAGGGGGAGTTGTGATGTCAAAGATTATGTGGATTCTCGGTTTAGTTCTCGCGGCTGTGGGCATATTGCTTGGAGCCAAAAGCATCATGTCTCCCGGACAAATGCAGATTTATGGATTGACGCCTGAGACAGCGGCTGTGCTTTTTGTTGGCGGTGTATTAAGTCTCGGTTTGGGCAGTGTCATCAATGGCCTAAGCAATATACTGAGTTCGCGGGTTGAAACAACAGTCGTCGCAAAAATCGATAGCATAGAAAGCGCCATCGAAACTTTAGGTGAAAGTTCTACGCGTATCCCTGGTTTTGGTCGTAAAGCCGTGGAAGCGGCCGGAGCTACCGCCGCAGTTGTCGCTGCTGAAACGACGCCTTTGGCAAGTACCGCGCAAACGACGACATCAAACAGCGTGGCCGATACAATAGCTGCTTTAGAGCAAGCCAAGTCGGATATTAAAACAGCACTTGGCGGTGTCGAAAGCTTGACTGACAGAGAAGAGCATCTTGATCCTGTTCATGCGGCTGATGTTGCACCAGCCGAAGACGTTGCGGTCGAGCCCGAGCTTTTCGTCGTAGAAGAAAAAATCATTCGCGGTCGTCCGTCACGCATTTTGTCAGACGACACCGTGGAAGCTGAAACTGATGAAGGCTGGATGCGCTTCGAAAATCTTGAGCACCTTAATGAGTATCTCGATTCTATGGAGCCTAACGAAGCTTAAGCGGAGCGCTGGCGTGGCATTAAATCATAGGGATGTTTCCAGCCCGGCACATGTTTAATGCGGTCCAACCAGTTTTCAATGTTCCCAAAATCAGCCAATGCAAATGGCAACTCGTCGCCATAAAATAAATATCCACACAGTGAAAGATCGGCAATTGTTAATCGCTTGCCGATCAAAAAATCCTGATGCGCCAGATGGGCGTTGACTATTTTGAGTGAATTCAAAACGCGCCCGCGCAAAAATTCGGTAACGGGTGTTTCGCCTGTTTTGGCCAACGAAATCATAAAGCGTAGTGTTGCGATATAACTTGTAAATTTGTGATTATCAAACAAGGTCCACCGTAAAATCTCGCGACGCTCATCTTCACTTTTAGGTCCATATTTGCGCGATTGTTCTGCGAGGTAATCGAGAATGACACCCGACTGCGATATCTTTTTTGTGCCATGCACTAACACCGGCACTTCACCCAGTTCATTCACTGTCGACCGAAATTCAGGTGTGCGGGTTTCACCGCCAAAATAATCCACCCAAATCGGTTTCCAGCTTAGCCCGCAAAATTGCAGCATCAATGCCGCCTTATACGCATTGCCAGATTCACCCATGCAATAAAGCTGATACTCTGTCATGGCTACCTCACATCCAAAACGCTGCACCGCGCGCGCTTCATAACCTCACTCGCAATTGAGCCTTTGATAAGGCGTTGCAAACGACTGCGGCCTTCATCGCTCACCACAATAAATCGAAACAAAGATCCTGTTTCTATGATTTCATTTGTTGCATCGCCAACACCAACGCGCGTGTCGGTCACTGTAATCTTCATTGCCTTTAACAGTGCCTTTGCGTTGGCCACTGCCTCCTCTGCGGCAGGTTTGCTCGCTTCAGTGGGAGCCACCGAAAACAATGTGATCGGTTCACCCAACATATGAGCCAGAACAGCAGCGCGCCTCACTGCTTGCATGGAGCGCGAAGTGCCATCGGTACAAATAAAGAAGCCATATTTTTCGACCGTTGGCCGTGCGATGAGGACGGAGCAGGGCGCAATGTTGGCAACACTTTGGGCCACACCAGCGTCAAAAAATGACTTAAACTCACTGCGCCAGTGCGAAGGTTGGCCGAAGATCATGAGGTTATAAGGGCCAAGCTCATATTGATCGAGAATACCCACGGCCACATCGGGTGCGGTTTTTAATTTCAAAACTACGCTGCGCCCCGTGGGGCTGCGATACTCAATTTTATTATCACCAGCGGGGTCTCCCCAAGCATCTTGATGATCCGTTTCGCGCGGCCAACTTTCGGCATCAAGACCTTCTTCCTTCAGAACTTCAAGTGCGCGTTTGAGGTGCTTAACGCCCGGCAATTCAAACCCAGCATCCATCATGTTTTGTCGCGCTAACCGCACTTGCAAACCACCTGAGTGCAAACCTTGATCGATGGGCCGCACATACAAAACGATCACATCGCAATCATCAGTTATGGCAAGCTGCGCTGCATAGCGCACTGAAATCAAACTTTCATCACTGCCGTCAATACAAGCTAAAATACGAAAACGGTTGCGCCGCTGCGTGCGCAAGTTTGACAAAGTTTTACGCACTGCCGCTTCTTGGCGGTCAGAAAGTTGGGTGCGTTTAAAAAAATCGAACACCAGTTAAAGTTCTCCGGTTAAGGACTCAGCAATGGCCAGTAGAAGCTGGACGTCAATAATAGCACTATAAACGAAAGCACCATCATGCGAATGCCAATTTTGAAGAAATCAGAACTTTTAAGATAACCAGATGCATAGATGATAGTGAAAGCCGGTTGGGCCGCCGGCGTGAGATATCCAAATGCCGATGAGATTGCTGTGATAAACCCAACCCGCAATGGGTCTTCACCCGCCGCCACCGCCGTTTTCAATACGATGGGTGCCAACACTGCAACAGCAGCACCTGCCGTCATGGTGTTTGAAACGCCAATGGTGAGCAGACTTATGGCCGTATTGAATGCCAAGTCACTGCCGGCCCCAATCGCCGTCATGCCATGAATAACACCACTGGCCACCCACTCTGCAGCGCCTGTGTCCTTCATTTGCACGCCCAGTGAGATGGCAGCCGCATAAAGCAAAACCACGCCCCAGTTCACGCCAGAATTAATGTCTTCCCAGCGCACCAAACCAAAAACTAAAAACGCTGCAGTGCCCGCAATAGCAATTACGCCCAACCCCAATGTGGAAGAAAATGCTACCCATGCGAAAATTGTGCATGCAAAAATCAAGATTGTCATAAATTCTGAACCGCGCATCGGACCTTGCATAGAAACCTGTGTGCGAAGGCGGCTGATCGCGCGCGACATATCAGTGGTCTCGGGCTTAAACGTAAACACCAAGAGCGCGGCGACTATGGGCAAGCGCACTACAAACATCGGGAATGTGTAAACGGCCCAACTCACATAATCCATTAAGTAGCGTCGTGTAGCGGGGTCGGTCGGGTCAAAGAAAAAGTCTTTCCAATAACTGATCATAATAGCATTGCGTGCTCCACCTGATGGTGTGGCCACTCCGGCGATGGAACAACCATAAGAAATCGAAAACAAAATCACTGCTGCGAGATTGTGAACCTTCTTCGGGTCATTTGATGTGAGCGTAATCAACGTCACGCCCACAGGCAGCATCATCGCGGCAACTGTGTGCTCACCAATGAAGGCCGCCAACACACCGCACACGGTGGTGATGCCAAAGCTAATCCAATAAACGTTGGTACCTGTGGTGCGCACAATCCACCAAGCAATGCGCTTGTCGAGTCGTTGCTTTACAACTGCCACAGCCAACATAAGCGAGCCCATAATAAACAACACAGAATCCGTCATCAGGCTTTGTGCAACTTTGGTGGGGTCCACCTTCAGCAAAATAACTTCGCCAACAATTATCAGCAGCGGAACGGTGGGAAGGGGCACAGCCTCGCTGATGAAAAGCATGGTGGCCATAATCGACATGCATAAAACAATTTGGCCATTGTGCGTGAGGCCGGCTGGTGTGGGAGCGGCAATCAGCAAAAAACCAAGAAGCATTGAAATAATAAACCAACGCCGTTTCCACAGCAGTGAAAGGTCAACATTTGAACGCATCAAACGGTAGCGTTGATAACCACGCCTGCGAAAACGCCGAAGCCCCGTCGAAGGCTCATGGGCCAGCAAGCTGTCACGCGCCAGCACAAAAGTGTTTTGGGTGGTTTCAGTGCTCATCGCTGGTCACTTTTCCGTTTTGTTACAGAATGGGCTACACCTGTTAAAACTCTATTGGAATCACAAAAGCGGCACGCCCAGTCCATTTTGTCCTGAAGCAAATTGTGACAGGATTCAAGTGAGCTTGAGGTAAATTTGAGAGAGAATAAGCATGACCACCACCGAACAAGTGTTGAACCAAGTTGATCAGACATTTAAGGCCAGTTTGAACCGCCTTTTCGAAATGCTGCGCATTCCGTCCATCTCCACAGACCCCGCCTATAATGCTGATTGCCAAAAAGCGGCGGATTGGTTGGTGGCAGAATTGAAGGCGATTGGTTTTGAGGCCGAAGCCCGTGCCACACCGGGCCGCCCCATGATTGTGGCTCACTACACCCCAAAAACCGCCACGGCCCAAACTCCACACGTGTTGTTCTATGGCCACTACGATGTTCAACCTGTCGATCCGTTGGATTTGTGGAACACGCCACCTTTTGAGCCCAGCATTAAAACTGACAAAGACGGCGTGGAACGCATTTATGGTCGGGGCACGGCCGATGACAAGGGCCAGTTAATGACCTTTGTGGAAGCCGCTCGCGCATGGATATCAACATCCGGCGCATTACCGATCAAGGCGACATTCTTGATTGAAGGCGAAGAGGAAAGCGGCTCGCCCTCGCTCATTCCATTTCTCAAGGCTAACAAAAAGGAACTCTCATGCGATGTGGCCTTTGTGTGTGACACAAACATGTGGGACACGAAAACTCCCGCCATCACCACAAGGTTGCGTGGCATGGTGAAGGAGGAGGTGACGGTAACCTCACCCTCGATTGATCTGCACTCTGGTCTTTATGGTGGGGCGGCCATGAACCCGCTGCGTGCGCTTTCGAAACTGATAGCAGCTCTGCATGATAAGAATGGCCGGGTCGCCATTCCTGAATTTTACAAAGGCGTTTCGGAACTGCCCAAAGCCACCAAGAAACAGTGGGCCAGTTTGAAGTTTTCAGAAAAGAAATTTTTGGGCTCCGTCGGTTTGAAATCCGCCGCGGGTGAAAAGGGCTATAGCGTCAATGAACAAATCTGGGCGCGGCCCACCGCAGAAGTGAATGGCATGTGGGGCGGTTATCAAGGTGCGGGTAGCAAAACGGTGATTCCGTCCAGGGCCCATGCCAAATTCACGTTCCGATTGGTAGGCAAGCAAAACCCCAAAGCCATTTTGAAAGCCTTCCGAGTTTTTGCCAAAAAGCAGATGCCCAAAGATGCAGTGATCATATTTTCGGACCAAGGCAAGGGCAGTCCTGCTTCTGAGATTTCTGAAAACAACAAGTTTATTCAAAAGTCTTCAGCGGCCTTGAAAGAAGAGTTTAAAAGAGAAGCCGTGCTTATAGGCTCGGGCGGCTCTATTCCGATTGTGCGCAGCTTCAAAGATATTCTTGGTATGGATTCTGTGTTGGTGGGCTTTGGCCTTGACGATGATGCCATTCACAGCCCTAATGAGAAATATAATGTTTCAAGCTTTCACAAAGGTATTAGAAGTTGGGTGCGCATCATGGCTGCATTAGCTGAAAAATGATTGATCCAATCGCGTTGCTCCGTCGCTATCATAGTGCGCAAAATGCTTTTGACATGGCGCGTGTCGAGAGCATGTTTGCTGAAAATGCTGTCTATCTTTCTCCGGCGCTTAGCGGCGAAATCAAGGGCCGAACAGCTATTATGATGGCTATGCGAAAACACTTCGCAGAATATTCAGATCAAGTTTCGCGTGACCAGGAGATAAAGCAGATTGATGATTATACAGTTTGGTCAAAATGGAGATTGAACGCCACGAGTGCATTTTCGGGTACAAAAATTAACCGCCAAGGCACAGAGTTAATCGCATTTAATAACAATGGTTTAATTATGAAAATTGAAGTAAAGGATCAAACCTAATTATCCGATCTTGAATTTTCCAACATGGTCTGGCGCAACCAACCCCACAATAAGTCGTGGATCATCAATCGCGGGCATTGAAACAGTTTGCAGTGGAATAACGCCAGCCCAAATTGGCAATCCATAATCATCTTCATCGTCGATCGGCGGGCCACTGCGCACCTTGGCGGAAACTTCATTGAGCTCCAGCCCGAGAATTGTAGTGGCTTTCAATTCTTTTTCTTTCATGGTGCGCAACATATCCCAGCGCCCGGGAAATAACTGTTCAACCATGGCCTTAAGTCGCGCTTCTTTTTCAATGCGATCAACCACTTTATGCGCTGCGCCAAAGGCCATTACGGAACGGTAGTTGCACGAATGTTCAAACGCTGACCGCGCCATCACCATCCCGTCAAACAATGTGACGTTCACACACACTTGAGTTTCTTCGCAAGCTTCCAGCATGCGACTGGCGGCAGAGCCGTGCCAGTAAATATGGTTGCCCTCGCGCCATTGCAGGGTGGGTGTGACATAAGGAGCGCCTTTAAACACATAACCAACAGTGCACATGGGTTGTGCGTCTAAAATCGCATGAATTGTTGCCTCATCATATCTGGCATTCTCATTCATGCGTTTTACGCGAGTGCGTTCAGTTGGAGCTACAGTCATTCAAATCACCTTTTGGGTGACAATGCCTTTTCCTCAATAGTGATGCGATAGGCCAGAATGCACAAATTAATCATCCCACCGATGAGGGCAAACCAAAACAATCCAAAAGCCAGCGGCAACACAAAAATCTCGGCAGCGACAACTGCGTAGTTGGGATGGTTCATAAATTTAAAAGGTCCACCCACCACCAGTGGTTTTTCAGGCATTAGAATAATCCGCGTGGTCCAGCGTGGCCCCAATGTGGTCAGCACCCAAACGCGCAGCGCTTGCAGCACTGCAAACACAGCAATCAAAAACCAATTTACATCTTGCCCGCGCGCAAAAATCCACAAGCCCAAAAGCCAAGCGGCATGAAACAGAACTATGATTGGATAATGCGCAGCGCCCACTTCACGCCCGCCACTCGCCATTAGGTCCTCAGTGTTGCGCTTAGCGATAACCAATTCAGCTAAACGTTGCGCTGTGACCAATCCTAAAATAATTATTGGCCACATGCTCAATGCACCATCGTCATGAAGCTGCCGGTGAAACCCGGTCCCAAGGCGCACATGAAGCGCCTGCCTTTGATGGGCGTTTCCAAACATTCTTTGAGAACGAACAAAACTGTGGGGGCAGACATGTTGCCGTAGCCCGCCAAAACCTTGCGCTCATTGACGAGGCGGCCTTCGCCCAATTCAAAAGCGGGTTCCAATGCGGCAATCACTTTTGCGCCACCCGGATGAAAGCTGAAGCAATCCATATCAGACATTGATAAATCATGCCGCGCCAAAAACAAATCTGCAGCGGGCCGCAAATCACGCGAGGCTAAATCTGGTATGCTGCGAGAAAATATTGCGCCAAATCCTTCAGGGTCCACACGCCAGCCCATCACGCCAATTGTATCAGGCCAGCAATGCTCGCCTGCATGTTCGATGGCACCATGCCCCTCAGCGCCGCCAGCGCACAATACGGCTGCGGCTGCTCCATCACCAAACAAGGCCGATGCAATGATATTCGATTTGGTCATTTCATCGGGACGAAATGCCAGCGTACACAGCTCGATCACCACCAGCAAAACTTTACGGCCCGGATTTGCCACAGCCAACTTGGAAGCCAAAGCCAAACCCGAAAGTCCACCCGCACAACCAAGTCCAAACACCGGAGTGCGATTCACGTCAGGCCTGAACCCCATCTCATGCATCACATGTGCCTCGATGGAAGGTGTGGCGATTCCGGTGGAGGACACAGTCACAATGGCATCAATTTCGGAAGCTTTGGTTTCCGCTGCATCTAAAGCCTTTTGCGCCGCATCTTTAAAAAGTGCCGTTGCAGCAGATAAAAATAATGCAGTGCGATCTGGCCAGCCATGCGGTTCATGGAACCACGCACTGGGTGCTGCCGAATAACGCCGATCAATACCCGTGTTCGAAAACACTGGAGCCATTTTCTCAAACAGCGCCCCAAACCGCTCAAAGATTTTTGCCGCCTGAACTGCCACATCCTTAGTGTCGAGTATGTGCGGCGGCACAGCTGTGGCGATGCTCAAAAGCTGAGCGCGGGGTGAAATTGTCATAAAATCCATTAACTCCAATACGTTTAGCAGTGACGCTTATTCCGTTGATACGCAAGGAGTTTAGGTTTGGCTCAACCGCCCGTCACACTCATGTGCCGAGACACGGCTGGTTTGTTGTGGTCACGATCAATAATAAAATCATGGCCTTTGGGTTTGCGTGAAATGGCTTCATTAATGGCTTTGTGTAAAAGTTCATCACTTTCCGAAGCCCTAAGGGGCGCCCGCAAATCCGCCGCATCCTCTTGTCCCAAGCACATAAACAACGTGCCCGTGCAGGTGAGCCGAACACGGTTGCAGCTTTCACAGAAATTATGCGTGAGCGGTGTGATGAAGCCAAGTCGCCCGCCAGTTTCATTCACAGTTACATAACGTGCTGGCCCGCCGGTTTTGTATGGATTATCAACCAGCGTAAATTGATCCATTAACTGCGCACGAACTACAGACAATGGCAAATATTGATCGGTGCGATCCCCATCAATATCGCCCAGCGGCATGGTTTCAATCAGCGTCAAATCCATCTTGCGCTCGTGGCACCAGCGGATCATTGCTGGAATTTCATGTTCATTCACGCCTTTCAGCGCCACTGCATTAATCTTGATGTGAAGTCCAGCTTCCTGCGCCACTTTAATACCGTCGAGAACTTTGGCGAGATCGCCCCAGCGCGTAATATGTTTGAATTTTGCAGCGTCCAATGTGTCCACCGAAACATTAATCCGCTTCACGCCATGCTTCACTAAGTCAGCCGCATGTTTCGCAAGCTGGCTGCCATTGGTGGTGAGAGTGAGTTCCTCTAGCGCACCAGATTTCAAATGGCGCGACAGGCTTTCCACCAAAGTCATAATACCCTTGCGCACCAAAGGCTCGCCACCTGTGAGCCGCAGCTTTTTAACACCCTGAGCAATGAAAGCCGAGCACACCCGGTCCAGCTCTTCCAGCGTCAACAAATCTTGCCGTGGTAAAAATGTCATGTCTTCGGCCATGCAATAGACACAGCGAAAATCACAACGATCCGTCACCGACACACGGAGATAAGAAACATGGCGGCCAAATGGGTCGATAAGGGCAGGAGGATTTTGCATAGGGGCTATGTTTGATCGAATATAGCGTTTGGGTCAAGCGCTAGCGACAAATCACACGCAAATGTGTAGCAACCAACCATGAACCAACATCGCGTTATGGGATATGTCTACGCCGCATCGGGGGCGGCCCTTTTTTCAACCAAAGCCATCTTCATCAAGCTGGCTTATATGGAGCAGGCCAACGCCGCGTTGATGCTGGCGTTACGCATGGCGATTTCGCTGCCGTTTTTTCTTGGTGTTGGATTTTACGCCATGACTAAATTACGCCGTGAGGGAAGGCCATTTCCAAGTATTGATATGTTCATCCGCGCCACACTCGTAGGTTTTGTGGGCTATTATATTTCATCTCAACTCGATTTCGCAGGATTGATTTACATCTCGGCGCAGTTGGAACGGTTGGTGCTATTTACTTATCCGATATTTGTGATGATCCTCGGGGGGCTATTTTTCAAAGCGCGGATTACCAAATTTAGCGTTCTCGCAGCTGCGATCACTTATGCAGGCCTCGTCGTAGTGTTCTTGAGCGCACTTCCAACCGGGGGCAGTAACACGATCATTGGTACAGCGCTTGTCCTCGGTTGCGCTATCACCTTCGCTGCCTATCAACTGTTTGCCAAAAAACTAATTTCAAATATGGGCAGCATGTTGTTCACATCCATTGCGCTATCAGCGTCGGGCTTTGCTTGCATCGCGCATTACATCGTGGTGAGCCGCAGCTTTGATTTCTCGTCGTCCCCGCGGTTTTTCTGGCTTTCCGCGGGCACTGCAATTTTTGCAACTGTCATTCCGTCATTTTTGGTGAATGCAGGATTGTCGCGCACTACCCCGCAAACCACCAGCATGATCGCCACCATTTCACCGCTGATTACAATTGCATTGGCCGTGTGGATTTTGGGCGAGCCGTTTACGCTCGCTGATGCGATGGGTTCAGCGATGGTGATCGCAGGCATCGGGCTTTATGCGTGGGCGGATTCGCGGAAGGTGAGTGCGCCTGTGGAAATTTCAGCTTAACTCACATTATCCGGCAGCACTTCCTTGCGCTTGGCCATGAAGTCTCTCAGGCCCTCATCAATGCCTTCGTCGAGTGCAGGGGCCACATATTCGTTGAGCATATGTTTCCACTTGGAGTTAGCACGCACCACAATGTCTTTCTCGCCATCATCATGCCACTGCTCATAGGAGTTATTATCGGCAAGGCCGGAACGCCAGAATGCGGTTTCAAAGTTCTTCTGTGTATGTTCGCAACCGAGGTAATGCGCACCCGGGCCTACTTCACGGATTGCATCCATGGCTTGGCCATTTTCGGAGAAGTCCACACCTTCAGCAAATTTTTGGAACATGGTGAGCTGATCGGCATCCATGATCAGCTTTTCATAACCAGAAGAAAGCCCACCTTCGAGCCAGCCTGCCGAATGCAGGCAGAAATTCACGCCTGACAGTATGGTGGACCAAAGTGTGTTGGAAGTTTCGTAGGCTGCTTGGGCGTCAGGAATCTTTGAACCGCACAAGCCACCACCCGAACGGAATGGCACACCCATGCGGCGAGCTAATTGAGCTGCACCGAAGGTGACATGCGCTGGCTCTGGTGTTCCAAATGTTGGAGCACCCGATTGCATGGACATTGAAGCAGCAAAGGTTCCGAACACCACGGGCGCACCGGGGCGGCACAGCTGCGTGAAGGCGATACCAACGGAGGCTTCAGCCAAAATCTGTGTAAGCGTGCCAACTGTTGTGGTGGGAGACATGGCACCGGCCACAATAAACGGCGAGATGACGCAAGCTTGATTGGCTCTGGCCAAAACTTTGAGCGCGCCCAACATCACTCCATCCCACACCATGGGAGAGTTGGCATTGATCAGCGAAGTCATCACGCAATTCTGATCGACGAATTCTTTGCCGAACAGCATTTCGCACATGTGAACGGAGTCAGCCGAGCGCTCACCAGCCGTCACCGAAGCCATAAAAGGTTTGTCGGAATATTTAATGTGCGTGTAGATCATGTCCAAATGGCGCTTGGCCACTGGAATATCCACTGGCTCGCAGAGGGTTCCGCCAGCGTGATGAAGCGACGGCAACATATAAACCAACTTCGCAAAATTACGGAAGTCCTCGATGGTGGCGTAACGACGGCCTTCATCAAGATTGCGAATGAACGGAGGGCCATAGACCGGAGCAAACACCGTATTGTTGCCGCCAATGACCACTGAGTTGGCAGGGTTGCGGGCATGTTGCACGTATTCGCGTGGTGCAGTTTTAATCAGTGAACGGACTAATCCACGTGGAAAGCGTACACGGAAGCGCCGCGCCTCGGAGGCCGATGGCTTTACGTCAGCGCCAACTGCGCGCCACATCTCAACGGCTTCTTCATCTTCATAAAAATCAATGCCAGTTTCTTGCAAAACAGTTTCAGCATTGTGCTCAATCAGCTCAAGCTGATCATCCGAAAAGGGTTCGTAGAGCTTTATATTGCGACGAATGTAACCAGCCTGCTTGATCTCGTTTGACCCCCGCAACGCTCTGCGCGCATCGGCACCACCGCGTGCGCGGCGGCCTGTGGGAGCGGGAGTGGTTAGTTCATCAGTCATGGAGCAGCCTCGGTTGAGAAAATATCACCTATGACTGGTTTATACTCAACATTGAGGCGTGGGTGGCGGCAAGCGTCAGGCAGTAGCGCGGAAACGACCTTGGCTATCGCCCAGCGATCTCATCCGACAAATCATGGTTCACATCGCGGTGCCCCGCTTCGTCTTGGCGCACGACAATCACCACGTCGCGTAAGCGTGCATCTTGGGGAAGATTCCAGTATTTAATTGCAAATTCAGGTGCCGGAATATTCTCAGCACGGCCGGCATCAATATCGGCCAAGTATTCGGTATAACTATAAACTGCCTCTTCTTCGAGATAGCCCACAAAGCGGTGTGCAACGCGTGGCCAGAGCAAATAGAATATAAAAAACCCGTTGAAGAAAATTCCCTGAGCAATGACGATCAATATGCGCTCTAACCAATTGGGTTTGGCGACGCTAATAAACGTCATTAAGTGGGCGCGTTCATTCTCGGCTTCGTCGAGCAAAACTTTGATCCAACCGCGATCATCCTGCATCCGTCGTAGCGATTTTAAATGATTAAGCATTCCGCCCACCATGCCGGGCACAGCGGCAACCGTTTCCAACACCACAGCACGGTGGCCATAACGATGGCGGAAAAATACATCAGCAAAGAACCGCATGAATTTCACGGCGCCGTATGCGATATTATCGCCAATGCCGACGGGTTTATAATGAGTGACACGGAGTTCGGTTTCGGGGTTCATCATGTGATCCTTATGAGCCATAGGTTGGAGACATGCTACAGCTTTTCAAACGCCAAATTCGCCACATGTGACAAACTGACGTCTACTTAAAACCTCACCCGCAGTTCCTCCAGTCCATGAAAATGATAAACATCCTTATACTTTGGAACACCCGCCAACCTTAAACTCGGCAGCCTTGCAAATAGGGTCTCGAACGCAATCAACATTTCTAACCTTGCCAAGGGCGCACCGATACAAAAATGGATGCCAGCACCAAAGCTCACATGGGGGTTAACTTCTCGCGTCGGATTGAAAATCTCGGGCGCATCAAAGCGAACGGGATCGTGATTGGCAGCCCCCAACATCAACCCCACAGTTTCACCCATTTTAAACTTCACCCCAGCAAATTCCAAATCCTCAAGCGCGTAGCGCGTGAACATGTGAAGCGGCGCATCAAAGCGAAGAGTTTCTTCAATCAGGGCTGGGGTGATGGGCCTAGTAATCCCACGTTCAAGCATAGCCTTCACGCCATTTCCAATAGAATGAACGGTCGCTTCATGGCCCGCGTTCAGAATTAAAATGGCAGTGGTGACCAGTTCGTCTTCCGATAATTTCTGGCCGTCAGCATTGGCCACCGCCAACTGCGAGAGCAAATCATCGCTCGGGTTCTTGCGTTTTGTAGCGATCAACTTTCTCATATATGAACTGAACTCGATAACGGATTTTACCGCTTGATCTTCAATTGAGCGGTCACGCTTGGCCATATACATCGAGACATGATCATGCGACCACTTTAAAAATTGGTTGGCCATTTCGGGCGGCGCGCCCAGCAATTCACAAATCACGATGACGGGAATGGGTGTTGCATAAGCTGTCAACAAATCGACTTCACCCGAAGACTCAAATTCATCAATCAAACGATTGGAAAGACTCATAATAATTGGGCGCAACCGTTCAATGTGACGTGACAGAAAGGCACGGTTGATCAACCCGCGCAGCCGCGTGTGAACGGGTGGCTCAAGTTCTAACAGCGAATGCTGCTCATGGTCAGTGAAGGGTTTTAAATGGGCGTCAGGCTCCGCCAGTCCCAGTTCTTCACGGCTCGCCACGTGCAAAATTTGGCGGCCAAACCGGCGGTCCCTCAGAAGCGCATTCACATCCTCATGGCGGGCAAAACACCAGTGTCCATATTCTTCCCATTTGAACACCGGAACAGCTTCACGGATGCGGTCATAGGACGGGTAGGGGTTGGCATAGAACTGCGCCTCACGCGGGTCGAGTTGCACAGAGCGGGTGTTGGAATCAATTTTCATAACTGCTACTTTCTCAGTGACACTTTCTCTCACATTCAGGTCCAAATGCAAAATACGCGCCCCAATGAATTTATTGCCCTAGTTGCCATGCTTACCGCTTTGGTGGCCATGTCGATTGACACTATGTTGCCTGCCGTTGGCATTATGGCAACTGATCTTCACGCTGCCAACCCCAATGACCGACAACTTGTTGTGCTGGCCTTCTTTGGCGGCATGATGATTGGCACGTTGATTTTTGGGCCTGTATCAGACTCAGTTGGCCGCAAGCCCACTATTTACGCGGGCCTTGTTTTTTATATTGCTGGCGCTGTGGTGTGCATGTTCTCAACTTCTTTCCCAATTCTCATTGCTGGCCGTTTGCTGCAAGGCTTTGGTGCTGCATCCCCAAGAATTGTTTCAATGGCCATGGTGCGTGATGGCGCTAAGGGTGCGGAGATGGCGCGCATCATGTCCTTCGTGATGTCGATCTTTATGTTGGTGCCGATTTTGGCCCCCAGCATTGGGCAGCTGGTGCTTTATGTGGCGAGTTGGCGTTATATTTTTACAGGCTTCATTGTGGCGGCGATCATCGGCTGCATTTGGCTGGCCACGCGCCAAGACGAAACATTGGACAAAGAAAATCGCTTGCCATTTTCGGCTGGAAAATTAGCCTCCAGTGCTGCCGAAGTGATCCGCAATCCGGTTTCATTTGGTTATACAATTGCAGTGGGTTTCATCTTCTCAGCGTTCACAGCCTATCTTGGCACCTGCCAGCAGATTTTTGCCGATCAATATAATCAAGGCGATTATTTTGCATTGTGGTTTGGTGGACTGGCCATCGGCATTGCCATTTCGATGATTTTGAACGGCAAATATGTGGTGCGTATTGGCATGCGCAAACTTTCCAAATGGGCCTTGTGGGGATTTGTGATTGATTGGGCTGTCATGTTGCTGTTGTGCCTGGTTTTCAACGGTCATCCGCCCTTGCCATTGCTGGGCGTTATCCTGTTCATCTCGTTCTTTACCAGCGGCATGATTTTCGGAAATTACAATGCCATGGCTTTGGAACCTATGGGCCACATCGCGGGCATGGCTGCTGCCGTTTCAGGTGCGCTGTCATCTTTGATTGCGGTGGTGCTTGGTGGTCTTGCTGGCCGTTATTATGATGGCACCATGTTTCCGCTCACGATAGCCTTCGTTTTATTCGGCTTTGGGGCCTTGGTGTTTGCTGAATGGGCCGAGCGCGGAAGAACGCGACTGTCTCAAAAATCTCATGCTTGATTTGGTGGCAATCTGAGATATTGAGATTGCATGGCCAAAGGTTACAATATTTTCAATCTGATGCGGCACGCGTTTCGCCCGAACCAACCATGGCCGGAGGCTTGGGCGAAGCCCGAACCGAAATCATCCTATGATGCCATCATCATCGGCGGCGGCGGGCATGGGCTGGCCACAGCTTATTATTTGGCGAAAAACCACGGAATGAAAAATATCGCGGTGGTGGAAAAGTCTTACATCGGCTCTGGTAATGTGGGCCGCAACACCACCATTATTCGTTCAAATTATATGATCGGCGGCAATACCGAATTTTTCGAAAAATCCTTGCATATGTGGGAGGGCCTGTCACACGAGTTGGATTTCAATTGCATGGTGTCACATCGTGGCCAGATTGTGCTCACCGTAAACCCGAGTCAGATGGACGCTTATGCACGGCGCGGCAACATCATGCGCCTTCATGGCATTGATGCTGAATTGCTGGATCGCAACCAAGTGATGAAAGAATTGCCCTATCTCGATTATTCCAAAACTGCGCGCTTTCCAATTTACGGCGCTCTGCACCAGCCCCGCGCTGGAACAGTGCGCCATGATGCTGTAGCCTGGGGCTATGCCCGTGCGGCCTCGCAACTGGGCGTGGACATAATTGAAAATTGTGAAGTGACCAACATTCTCCGCGATGGTGATAAGGTTGTGGGTGTTGAAACTTCACGCGGCAAAATTCTTTCAAACAAAATTGGCATTGCCGTGGCCGGACATACATCGCAAGTGGCTGCTATGGCTGGTTTGAAACTGCCAGTCGAAAGCCACATCCTGCAAGCCTTCGTCACTGAACCTGTAAAGCCTATCGTGCATCATGTGGTGAGCTGGGGTGCGGAACTGTTTTATCTCTCGCAGTCTGATAAAGGTGGCATGGTGTTTGGTGGTCATTTGGATGGCTTCAACACTTACACCCAGCGCGGCCAGTTTTTCAAAACCCAAACCGTGATGCAATGCGCGGTATCGCTGATGCCCTTTATGTCGCGGATGCGCCTGTTGCGCCAATGGGGCGGCATCATGGATATGACGCCCGATGGTTCGCCCTTTATTTGCAAAACCCACATTGCGGGCCTCTATCTCAATGGAGGCTGGTGCTATCAAGGCTTCAAAGCCACGCCTGCTTCGGGTTTCACTTACGCGCATACCATTGCGCATGATCAAGAACATGAACTCAACAAGCACTTCAGCTTGGATCGATTTGAAAAAGGCAAAGAGCTTGATGAACATGGCCTTGGCAATTGGACTTATAAGCAATGAGAATCCCATGTCCCCATTGCGGTGAACGCGACGTAGCCGAGTTTCGCTACGGCAGCGATGCCACAAAGCAACGGCCTCAACACGGCACCGGCGATTTGAAAACATGGCATGATTATGTATTCGTTTTTGATAACCCCAAAGGCCAGCACATAGAATATTGGCAGCATGTTTTGGGCTGCAGGCAATGGTTTACACTGAAAAGAAATACGGCGACCAACCAAATTCTTCCTTCTCCCCTCGAGGGAGAAGGTGGCGCTCTTGCGCCGGATGAGGGGGCGGTGGCAACTGAACTCGCATCCACCAACCCCTCATCCGTCTTGCGCATGAAGGATGCGCAATCCACCTTCTCCCTCAAGGGGAGAAGGGGAGAAAAGAAACAATGACCGCCTTCCGCCGCACTGATAAACCCGCTCACATAGACCGCACCAAGCCGATCACGTTCACCTTCGATGGTAAAACCTTAATTGGTTTCTCTGGCGATACTCTCGCCTCGGCACTTCTGGCAAATGGCAAAACTCTGCTGGGCCGCAGTTTCAAATATCATCGCCCTCGTGGTGTGATCGCGGCTGGCTTTGAAGAACCCAATGCGTTGTTCACCACTGGAGTGGGTGGCCGCACCGAACCCAACACCATCGGCCCCACCACCGAACTTGTGAGCGGCATCACCGCCAAAAGCCAAAATGCTTGGCCGTCACTCAGCTTTGATGTGATGGCGGCGAACCAACTGCTCTCGCCCATTTTCTCCGCTGGCTTCTACTATAAAACCTTTATGGGTCCGCTCAAAAAATCCTGGATGATGTATGAACCCATCATCCGCAAAGCTGCTGGACTTGGCGTGGCCGTGCCTGATGTGGACACTGCGCGATACGAACAGCGCCACACATTCTGCGATGTGCTGGTGATAGGATCAGGCCCCGCTGGCCTCGCCGCTGCTGTCACCGCCGCACGAAGCGGTTTGCGCGTGACATTAACCGAGCAAGATTTTGAATTGGGTGGTAGTCTTCTATCCTCAGGTAATGAGGTTCTCGAACAGTGGCGCA
The DNA here is from genome assembly GCA_031423845.1 of Hyphomicrobiales bacterium. Lineage (GTDB taxonomy): Bacteria > Pseudomonadota > Alphaproteobacteria > Rhizobiales > Aestuariivirgaceae > Aestuariivirga. The sequence continues at coordinate 47,871 of JANPGD010000141.1, forward strand.
AAACGCAAATTGCCGAACTGGAATCCCACCGCGAAGCCCGCGTGTTAAACCGCACCACAGCACAGGGCATTTATGATGGCAACTTAGTGGTGCTGAATTGCATTCCGCAAAATCATCCAGCCAAGATGATCCTCGAACAATGCCGCGCCAAAACCATCATCATTGCCACGGGTGCCATCGAGCGCCCGCTGGTGTTTGAAAATAATGATCGCCCGGGCGTGATGTTGGCTTCTGCCGTGCGCACTTATCTTAATCGTTACGGCGTGGCCCCAAAAAAACGCGCTGTCATAGTCACTAATAATGACAGTGCTTATGCAACAGCTTTTGAACTTGCCGAAGCCGATGTGGCTGTGACAGTGGCCGAACATCGTTCCACCTTGTCAGGCGATCTTCTTGCCAAAGCGGCCCAACTTGGCATCGCCATTTTTCCAAACTCTGGCATTGCCAATGTGATTGGCGAAAAACAAATCAGCGCCGTGCGCCTTGCCGGACGACACGCTGTGACCATTGAATGCGATGTGCTGGCCATGAGCGGTGGCTGGAACCCGGTGGTGCATCTCACATCGCATGGCGGCATCAAGCCAAAATATGATGAGAAAATTGCAGCTTTCGTTCCCGGCGGGTTTGCGCCTTCGCATTATGGCGCAGGCGGTGTGAACGGAACCTTCGGCGTGATGGCTGCCATCCGGGAAGGTGAAACCGCAGCGCGTGCAGCACTTGAAACATCGAACTTCAGTAAAAAACTTGAGGCCGTCGAACTCCCCGCGATGCGCGAAGATCGCGCCTATACTATTCAACCCCAGTGGACCGTGCCCGAAGGCAAACACGCTTTCGTTGATTTCCAAAATGATGTGACCTCGAAGGATATTAAACAGGCCCACCAAGAAGGTTATCTCAGCGTTGAACATTTAAAGCGCTACACCACGCTGGGCATGGGCACAGATCAAGGCAAAACCTCCAACATTAATGCCCTTGCCATGATGGCCGATTTACGTGGGTTGCCTATGAGTGCGGCGGGCACCACCACCTTCCGCCCACCCTATGCGCCACTCACAATTGGGGCCATTGCCGGCCGTAACGTGGGCGCGCATTTCAAACCAAAACGACTTTCTCCCCTGCATGATTGGCATGTGGCCCATGGCGCGACCTTCATCGAAGCTGGCCTGTGGATGCGCGCCTGGTATTATGACTGGGCAGGCCATTCGCCGGAAACTGCATATATTAAAGAAATGGAATTGGTGCGCCAAAATGTTGGCATTTCTGATGTGTCATCACTGGGCAAAATCGATGTGCAGGGGCCAGACGCAGCCGAGTTCCTCAACCGGATCTATGTGAATGGTTTTGCAAAACTCCCAATCGGCCGCGCACGCTATGGCGTGATGTTGAATGACGATGGCATAGTGTTGGACGACGGCACCACCTCAAGAATTTCCGACACGCAATTTTATATGACCACCACCACAGCCCAAGCGGGCGAGGTGATGAGCTGGCTTGAATATCTGTTGCAAATGCACTGGACCGATCTGAACGTGCATTTGACATCACTCACCGACGAGTGGGGCGGCATGGCGGTGAGCGGCCCAAACTCGCGCCGTGCTTTGCAACTCGCTTTCCCCGAATTAGACGTGACCACCGAGACCCTGCCTTATATAGGTGTGATGGATTTTGTTTTTGAAGATGTGTCGGTGCGCATCCTACGACTCTCATTCTCAGGCGAACTGGCTTATGAAGTGCACTGCCCTGCGAATTACACCACGGCCCTGTGGGAGCATATTTTAAAGAGTGCAGATTCTCTCGGCATCAAGCCTTATGGCCTTGAAGCACTGGCCTCACTGCGCATTGAAAAAGGTCATGTGGCGGGTGCTGATCTTGATCATCGCAACACACTCGACGATTTGGGCCTTGGCAAAATGGCTGGCAAAGAAAAAGATTACATCGGTAAAGCGCTGCGCTTCCGAGAAGATTGCCAAGCGCCCGAACGCTGGAGCCTTATTGGCATTGAGTGCATGGAAGACGGTAAGAAACTTCGCGGCGGTGCGATTTTATTTGCGGCCAGTGACGAAATTAAAGGCCATGGCCGTGGCTATATCACGTCCGTCACATGGTCCACCGAGCTGAACAAATTCATTGCACTGGCGCTCTATAATGGAGGTCTTAAACATGAAGGCGAAGACATCATTTGCGCCTTCCCGCTGAAGAATGAAAATGTGAAAGCCCGCATCGTCTCGCCGCACTTCATCGACAAGCAAGGAGAACGCCTCCATGCTTAAAGCGTCATCTGCATTATTTAGTGCCAAACCTTTTGCCAGCAATTTGCTTGCAATTGTTGAAGCACCAGATTTCACGCTCACGCAATATGCAGGTGTGGAAAAAGATTTAAAGAAAGCGTTGGGCAAATTGCCAAGCCGTATTGGCATTGTACAAGACAATTTTATGCGCGTGGGCCCAACCCAAATCTGGTCATTGAATGAAGCTATGGATGCACCAAACTGTTTTGTAACCCCACTCTCATCCAGCCGCACGCGCATTGAAATCTCCGGCGCACCCGCCCGCGAAGTTTTGGCAAAATGCGCTTCCATTGATTTTCACAAAAATGAATTCAAACCCGGCACATTCGCCATGACCGGCATCCACCATGTGCCCGTGTTCATTCATTGTGTGGCAGGTGAAATCTTTCACCTCTATGTCTTGCGCACATTTGCTCTATCAATCTGGGATCACGTGAGCGACGCTGCCTTGGAGTTTAAATGATGCAAGACATTCTGGACCTTGACCTCTACCCGCTAGACAAGCCCGGCACCCCAGAATGGAATGCACTGGTCACGCGCTGCAAAGCTGATCTTGTCAAAGACGGCATGTTCAATCTCGAAGGCTTGGTGAAGCCCGCAGCCTTGACCAAAACCGTCGCCGAAATTCAACCCGTAATGGACACACTTTCGTTTGTCCACAAACGCAGCCACAACATTTATTTCCGCAAAGAAATTCCAGAACTGGCGGCTGACCATCCGGCCTTGGTGAAGGTCGACACCATCAACCACACTGTGTGTGCTGATCAAATTTAGCAAAGCACAATCATGTGGATTTATGAGTGGTCGCCCTTCATCATGTTCCTCGCCGCAACCATGGGAAAATCAGCGCTCTATCCCATGCGTGATGCTCTGGCCCGCGTCAACGTGATGGCTTACCGTGATGGCGAGACTCTTAACTGGCACTTTGACCGCAGCGAATTCACCACCACACTGCTGTTGCAAGCCCCAGAGCGGGGCGGAGATTTCGTCTATCGCACTGATCTGCGCACCGAAGATAATCCGAATTATGATGGTGTGGCGAAACTCTTGCGCGGCCAAGACCCTGATGTGCAAACCCTAGAGGTGAGCGCCGGAACACTTAATGTTTTCCGCGGCAAAAACACCGCCCACAAAGTGTCAACCGTGCGTGGAACCAAAGAACGCCTGATCACGGTGTTCAGCTATTTCGACAGACCGGGTGTGGTGTTTACGAAGGAAGACCAGATGGGCTTCTACGGGCGGAGCGCTTAACTCCGCATCTTCTCCCCCCTCGGATCAAACAGTGGCTCGTGCACGATTATTGCTTTGCGCATTTCACCAATAATTTCGATTTCAAAACCAGTCTCATCCACCAATTCCTTGGGCACATAGCCTTGCGCCATGGACTTGTTTAGATAATGCGCAAAGCCACCGGATGTGGCCCAGCCCACCACTTTGCCTTGGTGCCAAATGGGTTCGTCGCCCAGCACGTCAGCATCTGAGGCATCAACAATCATTGATACGCGGCGCAATTTGCCGCCGGTGCGCTTCTCTTCCATGGCAGCTTCACGGCCAATGAAATCATTTTTAGTGAGATCAATAAACCTGTCCATGCCGGCTTCAAACGCGCCATAGATGGGGCGCAACTCGCGGTACCATGTGGGGAAGTTTTTCTCGAGTCGCATGGTGAGCAGTGCCCGCATTCCAAAATTCACAATGCCATGTTCGGCACCCGCTTTCACAATCTGCGCATAAAGTCGACGTTGATATTCTGGTGTCACCCAAATTTCATAACCCAGATCGCCAGTATAAGTGACACGGTTGATGAGGGCAGGGCAGTTGCCAATGTCAAAGGCGCGGTGATCCATGAATTTGAAGGCAGCGTTGGACACATCTTCGTCGGTCAAGGCTTGCAACACAGCGCGAGATTTTGGGCCAGCGATGGAGAGGCCAACGAGACCCATATCGAGACGCTCGATCATCACCGAGCCATCTTTTGGTTGGTGTTGTTCAAACCATCGCATGTGATAAATCTGCGCTTGGCTGGAACCCCACATCAAGAAAGTTTCGGCACCCGCTTTGGCAATTGTAAAATCACCAATCAATTTGCCATTTTCATTGAGCATTGGCGTTAAAATAATACGGCCATTCTTCGGCATCTTGTTGGTCATCAGTCGCGAAAGAAATGCCTCTGCTCCAGATCCCGTGAAGCGATACTTCGCAAAGTTCGCAATCTCGGTCACACCCACGCCATTGCGCGTGCCCAATACTTCGGCTTTAATATGCGCAAAATCATTGCTGCGGTGGAACGAAACGATGTCCTTTGGCTCAACACCTTTGGGCGCAAACCACAGCGGCGTTTCCAAGCCCCAGCTATTGCCCATTACAGCGCCTTGAGCAATCATCGTGTCGTAAAGTGCAGTCGTTTGTTGTGGCCGCGCCGCTGGCAATTCTTCATTCGGGAATTGAATGGAGAAACGTCGCCCATAAGTCTCGCGCACTTTCTCGTTTGTGTAGCTGCGCGTGGCCCATTCGCCATAACGCGCATTGTCCATAGCCCACACATCAAAGCCTGGATCGCCATTCACCATCCATTGTGACAGCGCCAAACCAACGCCACCACCTTGGCTGAAACCTGCGAGCACACCGCAAGCCAACCAATAGTTTTTCAAACCCTGAACAGGCCCAATCAGCGGGTTGCCATCGGGCGTAAACGTAAATGGCCCATTGATCACCTTCTTGATGCCAGCTTTGGCAAGAGCAGGGAAATGTTTATAACCCAGTTCAAGGTTATGGGCGATCCGATCAAGATCAGGCTGGAACAATTCGCGGCCAAATTCCCATGGCGTATTTTTGGGCGACCACGGAACACACGCTTGTTCATACGTGCCCAGCACCAAGCCCGAACGTTCCTGCCGCATATAGATTTCGGATTTGAAATCGATGATGTGCGGCAGTTCATGGCCGCGCTCTTTGTTGAAAGCCATAACTTCAGGCATATCATCAGTGACGAGATACTGATGGGCCATCGCCAGCACAGGAAGTTCAAGCCCCACCATGCGACCCACTTCACGCGCCCACAACCCGCCAGCATTCACCACATGCTCTGCGTGGATGTTGCCTTTCTCGGTGATCACATCCCAAGAACCATCTTTTCGGGCATTGAGTTCTGTCACTCGCGTGCCTTGATAAATTTCAGCTCCACCAATCCGCGCTGATTTTGCATAAGCATGGGTGGTGCCTTCAGGGTCTAGATTGCCGTCAGCAGCGTCGAGCATAGCGCCAACAAAATACTGCTCTTCTAGAAGCGGGTTAAGTTTTTTAGCTTCGGCCACAGAAAGCATTTCTGTTTCCAAACCCAAATAGCGGGCGCGGGCATGGGCCATTTTCAGCCATTCGAGGCGCTCTGGCGTTTCCGCCAAAATCAGTCCGCCAGAACGATGCAATCCGCAGGATTGGCCTGAAATTTTTTCAAGTTCATCATAAAGCCCGATTGTGTAGCCCTGAAGCTTTGCCACATTGGGATCACCGTTCAGCGTGTGAAAACCGCCAGCGGCATGCCACGTTGAACCTGAGGTGAGTATATCGCGCTCAACCAGAACCACATCTTTCCAACCCGCCTTGGTGAGATGATACAACACTGAGCAACCCACAACGCCGCCGCCAATCACCACCACTCGTGCCGAAGTTTTCATAAAACGTCCTCAATGGATCTCAATTTTGACGATGATAGACGAGCAAACGGGTCCTCCGCAATTGCCAGTGGGGTGAGATTATTTCATCGCCGACCTTGGCAAGTGTTAACACCTTAACAAAACATTAACTACAGCGTGAAAGCTTTGCGTAACGCGAATACGAATTCTTAATAGCAAGCCGCATAAAAGAAGATTTGTATGTTGAGTGCGAGTGGAACTGACAATATGACAAGCCAGAAAAGACGCGCAGGTGATCAGCCCAATCCTTTGCTGTCTGTTGTTGTTCCTATGTTCAATGAGGAAGAAGGCACCGAACTATTCTTCAACCGTATTATCCCAGTTCTACAATCCATCACAGAAGACTTTGAAATCGTATGCGTTGATGATGGCAGTTCAGATCGCACCATGATGAAACTGATGCAGCACAACATGCGTGATCAACGCATTAAGGTGCTCAGTCTCTCGCGCAATTTTGGCAAAGACACCGCCCTTTCTGCCGGCCTTGACTATGCCCGTGGGCAAGCCGTGATTCCAATTGATGCCGATTTGCAAGATCCGCCTGAACTCATCGTTGAAATGGTGCAGAAATGGCGTGAGGGTTATGAAGTTGTATTTGCCCGTCGGGCAGATCGCGGCAGTGACGAAGCGTCAAAGCGCATCACTGCTGGGCTCTTTTACCGTGTCTATAATTGGATCGCTGATGTACGGATTCCCGATAACACAGGCGACTTCCGCTTGATGGATCGTCGTGTTGTTGATGCTGTGAAAAACCTTCCCGAAAAGACCCGCTTTATGAAAGGCTTGTTTGCTTGGGTTGGCTTTAAGCAAATTGGTTTGGACTGTCGCCGTGAAGAGCGGGCCGCTGGAACGACCAAGTGGCGCTATTGGAAATTATGGAATTTTGCGATTGACGGCATAACCGGATCATCAACGGTCCCTTTACGCATCTGGACCTATTTCGGTGTGGCACTCGCAGTGTTTGCCAGCATCTATGCTGTGTGGATTGCTGTTCACACCATGCTCTATGGCACCAATATGCCGGGCTACTCTTCGTTAATGGTCTCGATGTTAATGCTCGGATCGATGAACATTATCGCCACAGGTATCTTGGGCGAATATGTGGGTCGTATCTATAATGAAGTTCGTAATCGTCCCCTTTATCTCGTTCGCGAGACTAAGGGATTAGACACGCAAAAGGATCAAAACGGATCATGGAAAGAAATGTCTACCAACGCCTCGACCAACTCGAAGGTAATCATTGGTGGTTCTGCGCGCGCCGCAAGATCTTAAAATCAGTTATTGAGCGGTTTGCCCCTAAACAAGATCATTTGCGAGTGATGGAAGCGGGCTGTGGCACCGGCGGAAATTTGCAAATGCTCTCAGAGTTTGGAAGCTTGGAGGCTTTTGAGCTTGATGATGAAGCGCGTAGCATTGCCAAAACCAAGCTAGCAATGGACATAAAAAGTGGCATGTTGCCGGACCAAATTCCCTATGCACCAGGAAAATTTGATGTTGTCGTCGCTTTTGACGTGATAGAACATGTCGAAAAAGACGTTGAAAGCCTCGCAAGTTTAGGTCGCCAACTGGCCCCCGGTGGTCGTTTGGTGATGACCGTCCCGGCATTGCCATGGCTGTGGAGCAAACACGATGAAACCCACCATCATTTCCGCCGTTACACCAGCAAGCAACTGAACGAGACATTGCTGCAAGCTGGGCTTCAACCTGTCCGCATTAGCTATTTTAACACGTTGCTGTTTCCGCTCATCGCCGTTTTGCGCCTCACGCGAAAAGCATTTGGTATGAAAGAAGTGGCAGATGATGCCATGCCTTCAACATTGATGAACAAAGTTTTGAAAACGGTATTCGGTTTTGAAAGTAATTTCGTAGGCCGCATTCCTATGCCTATTGGCGTGTCATTATTGGCTGTTGCCCAACGCCGCACATGAACGGCCTGCTAAAACAGGTTTCGAAATTTGCGTCAGTTGGTGCCTTGGCTACTGGGCTGCATGTGACCGTGGCTTTGATGTTGAACACTGTGTGCAATGTGCCCGCACTGACCGCAAATTTAATGGCTTTTTTGGCAGCTTCTGTGCTCTCCTATTTTGGTAATTGGCTGTGGACGTTTGAGGGTGTTGGAACCATGTCCAATTCTTTGCCTCGATTTGCGTTTTTAAATCTGGCCTGCTTTGCTGTAAACCAATCGATAGTCTACGTTGTCGTTCTGTTGATGCATCTTCCTATGGCTGTCGCGATGGTGCCGATGGTTGCGATCATCCCTGCATTCAGCTTCTGGCTAAGCAGAAGTAAGGTTTTCATCAGCACATAAAAAAGGCCTCGCAGAAAATGCGAGGCCTCTTTCTGAACAATCAAAATGTTAGATTGATTCCTTAACTTCTTTAGCAGCGCGGAAAGCCAACTTCTTCGATGCTTTGATTTTTATTTGTTCGCCAGTCAGCGGATTACGACCGAGACGGGCAGGGCGCTTTTTCACTTGGAAAATGCCAAGACCAGTCACGCGAACTTTGTGACCTTTTTTTAAGTTCTTCACAATGATTTCTACGAAGTCAGCCAGCAAAGCAGCAGCGGCCTTCTTTGACATTTCATGTGTCTCAGCAATCTCTGCCGACATTTTCGTCAACGCAACTGTCAGTACTTTTTCATCTGCCATAATCATCTCCTCTTAGGCGTTCCGAATCATAATCTGGAAAAACTACATGACACTGAGCATCATTAAAACCCTTATTTTCCAAGCCTGTTTTGAATCGGGAATCAATAAAGCCCTTATATTGCGTGGTTAATTTTGTCTTAACGGCAAAAAATTATTTAGAATCAATAAGATAAGAAAAAGTCAAATGAAATCTAGGTGGTTTTTTAGGGGAATTGGCCCTAAATTATGCTTCTCACACAACCGTGCAAGATCAGCTTTACGCAGTGCTGAATTGTCTTGCCCAGACATATTTTGCTCGTGGATCCGAATATCAACAACCGGAGACTTATCGTGTTCGAGGTGATAGCCAGCCCGCGCTACCCTCAAATACCAATCCCAATCGGCATAATAGGGGATGGTTTCGTCGAACAATCCGAGCGCATCATGCAGCTTGGTTTCGTAACAAAGAGAAGAAATGAGAATGGTGTTATCGCGCTCTAAACTTTTTGCATCAGTGGGCTGAGAAAACAGTTTAGTGCGACCATCAGCAAATCGCATCAGGCCATCGGCAAAATAAAACCCACCCTTGAGTGATAAAATGTTCGCGGCACGCGTTAGAAAATTCGCGTCAGTCCAAACGTCATCATCATCAAGAAACGCAACAAAACGACCACGCGCATTTTTAATCCCAAGATTGCGAGCTGGGTTTAATCCCTGCGTAGCATTTTCAAGAAAGCGAACGCGATCATCTGCAGGCTGCGCAATCGGTTGCGCACCATCATTTACAACAATAACTTCGAGCGCTATCAAATCTTGAGTCAATACACTCGCAATAGCATCACCAACATATTGTGGACGATCACAACTAGGAATGATGACTGAGAAGATAGGTGAGGCGCTAGCGGGCATCGCGTGGCATGAGCCATTTCACATTCGGATGGGCAACAGGTTCTTTGGCCTTGAAAAAATAACGCCAGAAAATTTCTCGGTAACCCTTCATCACATAGTGTCTATTTTTTTCTAAAAACCGTGCCCGTTCTTCACGATAAAAAGCCGGCAATTGATACCAAGGCAGCGATGGTCGATCATGGTGCGCAATATGGAGATTGTTATTGAGAAACAGCAATGACCAAAATGGCGAAGCTTCGACCACAATGGTGCGTGGCCCAATTTCTTCCGCAGCTTGATGCTCACAAAATGAACGCACCAAGGCTAAAGATATTGCTGGATAAGCAATGAGCAAGATATATTGCGAGATTGGCATGCCAGCCCAAATAACAAAGCTGCAAACCAGTGCGATGGACAACGCAAATAAGCCCCAGCATTTTACAATGTCACGCCGCCCGCGCAACATTTCCGAAATTTCACCCGACCAAAATTGAATGATGCCAACAGCAGGGCCGATCAACATGCGGCCAAACAACGTGTTGTTAAATCGAGAAAGCCATTGTTTCATACCGGGCAAGGCTGCCCACCGATCAGGCAGCATATAGTAGGACTCCGGATCTTGCACAGGGCAGGTGAGGTTTGCATCATTGTGGTGGGCAATATGCGTGTCACGATAACGCCCATAGGGCAACCACATATGCGGGACGATAAACACCAACGCCTCATTGAAGCGGCGATTGCGCGTTGGATGGCCATGCAACACTTCGTGCTGCAATGAAGAGTGAAGGCAAGCTGTGTAAGCACCAATCGGCAAAATCACCCACCACGGGATGATCGCATGGAACCATACGAGTGACCCTAAGACAAGATAAACCGCTACGATAATGGAAATCGTAAGCCATTCAATTTTGGGTGCACGCATAAAAATCATAGCTAAGTTACAAATGGTTGCTGTTGATTTGAGATTCTATATGGTGGGGACCACTATCCACAAGGTCCATTTTCAAAATGATTGTCGCATCACTGCCCATGTATGATTGGCCCGAAATTCGTGATGCCACCGATGCCTTTTGGCAGGGCTTTGCAAAGCACGCTGGGTTGGCGGGCAAACTTGATCGCCAGACGGATTACGGGGAGCTGTGGCGCGATCAAAAGCTTATGTTTAGTCAAACTTGTGGCTATCCTTTCACTCATAATTTCAAAAGCTTATTGAATTATATTGCGACCCCACATTATGAAGCTGACGGCTGCGAAAGTGCCAATTATTGTAGCATGATTTTTGCCCGTGAGCAAAAGCCACTTGTAGAATTTTATGGTTCGGCCGCTGCAATAAACACGGCTGATTCCATGTCGGGAATGTTGGCACTAAAGTTGGTTTTTGCGCCGCATGTGAAGGGTGGTGAATTCTTTCGTCGTGTCAAAATTAGTGGCAGTCACCGCAATTCGTTGCGGGCTGTACGGACTAAATATGCAGATGTCTGCGCGATTGATTCCGTCTGCGTGGCATTGGTGAAAAAATATTGCCCCGAAGAATTGGAAGGGCTGGTTGAAGTGGCTCGCTCTCCTTCGGTTCCGGCTTTGCCATTTGTAACAAGAGCAGGCGATGCAATTCAACTTTCAAAGGCGTTGAAAAAAGCTTTCGCCGATCCTGAATTGAAATCAGCACGTGAAGCGCTATTGCTTGGCGGCATGTCGGTGTTGCCAGCGGGCGCTTATGACAAGATTTTAGAATTGGAAAACACGCTGCCCACTTTTATCCTATAGTTTTTTGGGCACAGTTTCATTGGCACCAATGCGTGCCGCATCAAATTCAGGCATCATTTCGCAGTGGCGTGCAATGGCGTGAAGCTTGGGATATTTATCCGTGGGGAAGAATTCAGGCAATCGCAGCTTCACATGGCTCAGCATGCAGCCAATCGTAACATCGGCTTGAGTCATCTTATTGTCGATAAACCACGGTGTGCCGCATTCATGCTCCAACCACTCAATACCCGCCTTCAATTGTGCGGCCAGCCGTTTATCTAACGCCGCACTCACGGCTTTTGGGTCGTGAAAATGACGTTCAAAATACAGTGACACAGTTTTATCAGAACAGCCAGTCGAAACTGCGCAAATCCGCAAAACCCGCCGCCGCTCTGGGCCATGCGCGGGAGTTAGGGCACGTGGGCCTGCAACTTGGTCGAGGTGATCAATTATGGCGTTTGAGTCAATTAACGTTTCGCCCGTCTCTAAAATCAGCGCAGGCACACGGACAAGAGGATTGATCTCTCCCATTTTCTTGAAATCGCCAAACACCGAAAGCGGCTGACGCGTAAACGGCATGTGATAGTGATGCAGCGTGACAGCGACACGGCGCACAAAAGGCGAGTCATATTGGCCAACAAGGATCATGGGTGCATCATTGCGCTGTTAGGCAAGACGATCAAGCACTCTTTCTCGCCCTATCAATGGCAACAATGCCGCCAATTCCGGCCCATGATCCAAGCCCGTCAAAGCCAGTCGCAGCGGCATGAACAGGGTCTTGCCTTTACGGCCCGTCGTGGCTTTCACGGCTTCAGTCCAGGTTTTCCAAGTCGTGCCATCCCAAGGCTCTGGTGGCAAAGTCTCGCGAGCGGTGGCAATAAAACCCCGATCCTCCTCCTCCACAGTACCATTGATTCTGTTTGTCAATACATCAGCCCAAGCCTTTGTTTCGCTAAGCTTTTCAATGTTACCACGAACCGCCAACCAGAACGCTTCTGATTCACCTTCGATACGATCCTTCACAGCCTCCCATGGGGTCATGTGCAACAGTTTGGCATTGAGTGTTGTCAGCTCAGCCTCATCAAAACGGGCAGGAGTGCGCGATAATTTACCCAAATCAAAGCCATCGACCAGTTCTTGAATATCAGTACACGGATGAATATTGTCAGAAGTTCCCAGCAGTGAAGCGTGGCTTACAACAGCCATGGCTTCCAAGCCACTGTCTCGGAATTGTTGGATTGAAAGGGAACCTAAACGCTTTGATAGGCCTTTTCCATCAGCACCAGTCAGCAGACTATAATGGGCATAAATTGGCGAGGCCCCTGAAATGGCTTCGCTGATTTCAATTTGCACAGCGGTATTCACCACATGGTCTTCACCACGGATCACGTGTGTGATATTGAAGTCTATATCGTCGATCACCGAAGGCAGCGTGTAGAGATAAGTGCCATCTTCGCGGATCAGCACGGGATCAGACAACGTGGAAGAATTGATATGCACCGGACCCCGGATCATGTCATCCCACGTCACATCTTCATGCTTCAATTTAAAACGCCAATGTGGTTTGCGGCCTTCTGCCAAAAACGCTTCAGTTTCTTCCTTCGTCAGCTTCAATGCAGCACGATCATATACGGGCGGCAGTCCTCGCGCCTGTTGGCGCTTGCGGCGTCGGTCTAACTCATCTGCTGTTTCATAACAGGGATAGAGAAATCCACGCGCCCGCAAATCATCAGCCACTGTGTCATAACGATCAAAGCGTTTGGACTGCCACTCAATGCGGTGTGGTTGGATGCCAAGCCAAGCCACATCTGTTGCAATGCCGTCCGCAAATTCCTGGGTGGAACGCGCCGTGTCAGTATCATCATAGCGCAGAATAAATTGACCGCCGGTTTTCAGGGCGAACAGCCAGTTGAGCAGGGCGGCACGCGCATTGCCAATGTGAATGCGGCCAGTGGGCGAGGGGGCGAAGCGAACGATATTCATGAAATTTGATCTCTAAATCCGTTGGTAATGGGGTAACGCCGATCACGGCCAAAATTGCGCCGCGTGATTTTAACACCCGGTGCGGCTTGGCGGCGCTTATATTCGGCCACGTATAACATGTGTTGAATACGCTTGATCAAAACCGGGTCATGCCCACGCGTGGCAATTTCAGCTAGCGTTTGCTCACGTTCCACCAAGCCTTCAAGAATATCATCGAGCACCGCATAGGGTGGGAGTGAATCCTGATCTGTCTGGTTAGGGCGAAGTTCAGCCGTTGGCGCTTTGGTGATGATGCGTTCGGGGATCACATGACCTTGCGTGTTGCGCCATGCAGCCAACCGGTACACCTCCATTTTATAGACATCTTTGATCGGGTTAAACCCGCCATTCATATCACCGTACAGCGTTGCATAACCCACGCTCATTTCTGACTTGTTACCTGTGGTTAAAACCATTGCACCGAATTTATTTGAGATTGCCATGAGGATGACGCCGCGTGAACGTGACTGTAGATTCTCCTCGGTCACGCCAGAGTTGGTGCCTGCAAACATTGGACCGAGTGCTGACAAAAATCCTTCAACAGGTTGTTTGATGGGCACAACGTCATACCGTACACCCAGCAATGCAGCGCACTCCTTGGCATCAACCAAACTATCTTGACTGGTGTATGCATAAGGCAGCATCACACAGTGAACGCGGGCAGCACCCAGCGCATCCACCGCCATAGCAGCAACCACAGCGGAATCGATCCCACCCGACATGCCGAGCACAACACCGGGGAATTTATTTTTATCAACGTAATCTCGAAGGCCCAGCACGCAGGCCTTCCATGTCTCTTCTTCATTCTCTGGTAGCTTGGTCACTTCGCCAGCGGTCATGCTCCAGCCATTTGACCCACGCACCCATTCAGTGATTACAACGGCTTCTTCAAACATTGGCATTTGCAAGGCCAGTGAACGATCCGCATTTAAAACAAATGAGGCGCCATCGAATACCAACTCATCCTGACCACCCACTTGATTGAGATAGGCCAATGGCAAACCAGTTTCGGTAACGCGCGCCACAACGAGATTCAAACGCACATCATCTTTGTTGCGCTCAAATGGCGAACCGTTCGGAGAAAGCAAAATCTCCGCACCGGTCTCAGCCAAAGTCTCACAGGTTTCTTCTGTCCAAATATCTTCGCAAATGGGAACCCCAATGCGAACGCCTTTGAATGAAATTGGCCCCGGCTGTGGCCCCGGCTGAAACACACGCTTTTCATCAAACACACCATAGTTTGGCAAATCATATTTATGGCGCACGGTTTCAATTTTGCCGCCATTCAATAGCGCAACTGAGTTATGAAGCTTGTCGCCCTCTCTCCATGGCAGGCCCATGAGAATGGCTGGGCCAGAAGCAAAATCTCGCGCCAATTCCTCAACAGCAGCTTTGCAGGCTTTTACAAATGAATGCCGCAACACTAAATCCTCAGGAGGATAACCTGCCATAAACAGCTCAGGAAACAGCACCAAATCAACATGGGAGACCTTGGCCACTTCCAATTTAGCTTTCGCCAAATTGGCAGTAACACCGCCGACCACCGGATTCAATTGTGCCAATGCAATAATGAGTCTGTCTGTCATAATGACCGCCTCTTAGCGCATTGGCAAAGTTTTGCAAAACCAGCCTTGCAAATCTCCTCCCAAACCGTCAAATTCATCGTTATTAGTTTTTCTTTAGGAGCGACCCATGCGTTTAGATGACCAACGACCCAGTGATAATGTTGAAGATCAACGTGGCAGCGGTGGTGGATTTGGCGGCGGCAATGGTGACCTTTCTGGCATGGGTGGCAGAGGGGGTGTCGGTGGCATTGGCGGCGGCATCCTGTCAATGTTGCTCAGCACCATTGGCATTCGCGGTATGGTGTTGTTGGCCATTGTCTATTTTGCATTGAAATTTTTCGTCGGCATTGATCTCATTAACATGATTAATGGTGGAGGCATGTCTCTGCCGGGTGGCAGCGGCCAAGTGCAAATGCCTGAAACCAACACGCAAGTAGGCCAAGCTGATTCCGGCGGCGTGTCAAGCGGCGGAGTGGCTGGCACCGATGTGACAACAACAGATGCAGGCAAACTTTTCATATCGCGCGTTCTGGGATCGACCGAAGATGTGTGGGGCAAAATTTTCAAAGATATGGGCAAGCAATATGAGCAGCCCCCTTTGGTCCTGTTCACGGGCTATACGCAATCAGGCTGCGGCACAGCACAATCAGCAATGGGTCCCTTCTATTGCCCCAGTGATCACAAAGTTTATATCGATCTAGCCTTTTACCAAGACATGAAAAACAAGCTGGGTGCCCCTGGTGACTTTGCTCAGGCTTATGTGGTTGCGCATGAAGTGGGCCACCATGTGCAAACATTACTTGGCATTGCTGATCAAGTGCAACAGGCCCGTTCGCGGGCATCTGAAGCTGATAGCAATGGATTGTCTGTACGGATGGAGTTGCAAGCTGATTGCTTTGCGGGCATTTGGGCCACTGAAGCTGATGCCACCAAACATATTCTTGAATCGGGTGACATTGAAGAAGCACTCAATGCCGCCAGTCAAATTGGTGATGATCGCTTGCAAAAACGCAGCCAAGGCTATGCAGTGCCAGACACCTTCACTCACGGCACATCCGAGCAACGTGTGAAGTGGTTCAAACAGGGTTTGACCGCGCAAACATTGAAAGACTGCGACACATTCAGCGCTGATCCGCTCTAAGTTAAGCTTAACAAAATATGTAAATGCGGAATTTGAAACATCGCATTTACCTTACTATTTAAAATGAAGCACAAATGACAGGGCATTTACAGTCGCGTTAACGCCCAACTGTCACATCCATACTGTGTAAATGGGTGGGAATGTGATGGACAGACCTTTTGCGAATGCTGAAGTGGCACAACGCTTATTGAAGACTGCAGATGTCTGCGTCCTCATTGTTGTGACTTTTGTTATTTCATTCCAACACCTGAATTCATTTGACGCTGGCGTTCCTGGACTATTGGCATTCAGCTCAATTGCCCTTTCATTTCTGATTGTTTACGTCATGCGTGGTCTGGGTCAATATGAAGCCCAACATTTGGCCAAGGGCTTTAAAGCAATTGTTGGCGCGTTGGCTGTGACAGGCACGATTGGTGCCGCATTTCATCTCCTCACATCGCCAATTGGTTTGAACCTCGCAAACACGTGGCCACAAGTTTGGTTGCCAATTTGTGCTATGCATTTTGCTCTCACGCGCCTGATTGTCCAATCATGGGCCAAACCCATTGCTGACAAGGGCCGCTTTCGCCAACGCATCGCTATCGTTGGTGGTGGCAAGGCCGCTGAAGACGCAATAATCACACTCGAAAAATCAACCAATCTCAACATCGAAATCGTCGGCTTGTTTGATGATCGGTTTGACAATCGCAGTCCAGACTCGGTGCGCAAGCACAAGAAGTTAGGCAAAATTGGTGATCTTGCTGACTATGCACGCGCCAATACCGTCGATCTTATTATTGTGGCCATTCCCATGTCTGCTGAACAACGCTTGTTACAAATCTTGAAACGGCTGTGGGAATTGCCTGTCGATATTCGTGTCAGTGGTCAAGCGGCTGTTCTCAAACTTTCGCCCCGTGCCTACACATATCTGGGTGAACTGCCGCTCTTGGCGATTTTTGATCGCCCCCTTAATGGCTGGAGTCAGTTCTTAAAAGATATGATGGATCGCGCATTTGCTTTGATCGCTATCATTTTGTTCGCACCTGTAATGCTCGTTGTTGCTGCGGTCGTGCGCTATGAAAGCAAAGGCCCGATTATATTCAAGCAGAAGCGTTTTGGATTTAATAACGAGTTGATCGAAGTCTTTAAGTTCCGTTCAATGTACACAAGCATGGCGGATGCTTCAGCGTCCAAACTTGTGACTAAGAATGATCCGCGTGTCACAAGAGTAGGTCGTATTATTCGCAAGACATCATTGGATGAACTGCCGCAATTGTTTAATGTTTTGACAGGTCAACTTTCGCTGGTGGGGCCACGCCCACACGCCACCCAAGCCAAAGCTGCCGGCACTCTTTATGATGATGTGATCGACGGTTATTTTGCGCGCCACAAAGTGAAACCAGGTATTACAGGCTGGGCACAAATTAATGGTTGGCGCGGTGAGACCGACACGCATGAAAAACTAGAGCAACGCGTGAAGCATGATCTCGATTATATTGATCGTTGGTCGCTTGGACTCGATCTCTATATTTTGGCCAAAACACCCTTGGCGCTTCTAAAAAGCGAAAACGCTTATTGAGCTGGGATTATCTACCACTCCTCAAGGTTGTAATCACCCGTTTGTGAATTGCAAAATTAGTGTTAATATTTGGCGACGTCGGCCGTGGGGCGAGGCGAATCAATCGGGAGACAACACTATGGATATGACTTCACTTATTACTCAACTCGTTATCGGCGCAATCGGCGGCAACGGCGCTGGTGCAGTTTTGAAGAACCAAAGCTTGGGCACAATCGGCAACACCATTGCAGGCGTTGTAGGCGGTGGACTCGGCGGTCAAATTCTTGGCAAACTGTTGAACGGTGGCGCTGTTGATGCTGCTGGTGCAGCAATGCAAGGCGGTCTGGTAGAAAACATTGCGGGCGGCGGCATCGGCGGCGCAGTATTAATGATCATCGTTGGCGTCATCAAGAACATGATGAACAAGCAAGCCTAAGTGGTTTTGTTCTAAAGTTACGAGGGCACCTCACAAGGGTGCCCTTTTTTATTGCGAGTGCTCACTCAGATAATTTTCACACAAGCCTTCCGTTCCTTGTGTGTAAGCCAGTCCCATGGATTTTGCCAAATCAGTATCATGGTGAGAACCAATCCACGCCACAAGCAGCAAGCGCCGCAACATGATGAATGTTGAAATTTCATTTTCATCTACGGCGTCTAACTGTGCCACCCTCCGATATCCAGTTTTCCAAGCATCAATTAATGCGGGCACCTTGGGGTCATCTTCATAAAATGAAATTGTCGTTGCAGCGTCATACATGAACCAACTGAAACCACAGTCATCAAAGTCGATCACTTTCACATGCGGGCCGTCAATCAATAGGTTTGCCAATCGTAAATCGCCATGCACCAAGCCAAAGCGATCAGGATGTTTGCCGTAAATTTTTAGGCGTTTCCCGATCAATGCCACTGTGTCGACAAATAATTTTGCGCTAGCGACATCAACGCCCATGCCATCGCGCCAGCGGCCCCAATGCGGTGCAATCTCTCCTAAACTGGTTTCAAAATCCCATGTGAAACGCTCAAACCATGGTGGCCGTTTCCATGCGCGGGCATGAATGTGCATGCGCGCAGCAACTTCGCCTAAAGTTTCAAATGGCTTTTCCAGCGCTTGTTCCATGGTTGGCTCAAATCCCGTTTCCCATTCGAACATCACAACATGGCGATGCATATTGAGCATTGGGTGCACGACGTTTTGAATGATCTCGCCATTATGGCCGCGAATTGGCTGAGGCGTGATCGCCACACCATCAGCCCGCAAGGCCATCAACCATTCCAGCTCTGACGCAATAGCCGCCCTCGAATGATAACCTTCGCGGTGGACACGCAATGCAAGGCGTTTGTTGTTGGACGTCACTTTATAGGTAGCGTTTTCAGAAAGATTAATCAGTTCAATCTCGGCGCTGGCGTCAATGCCATAATAAGACAGAGCATGCTGTGCGAAAGCATGCAAACGGACCAACTCTAAACTCACTCTTCACCTCGATCCGCAGCAAATACCTTGGCAATATCGGCGCGCGATTGGCGCGCCAAATCTACGAGTGCCTTATCATTGCCCTGATGAGCCTGTGCGGAGCGTAAAAAGCTCTCGTCATGTTTACGAAAAATATCAACGATGCGGGTTGCCTCTTTTTCGCTGCGCCCCAAAGCTGTCAACGCATCAGTTGCTAAATACATTGATGATCCGAACACTTCGCGGTAGATATGATCAACCCCCAATCGCAATAATTCGCCCGCATGAGTTCGGTCATAAACGCGCGCAAAGATTTTCAAGTTTGGAAAATACAGTTGCACAATTTTAACAAGCTCGGTGGTCTTCTCGCGTTCATCAATCGCAATGACAATGAGCTTTGCTTCTTTAGCACCTGCAGCTTCCAACAAATCGAGACGCAATGCATCGCCATAAAAAACCTTCATCCCAAATTTCCGCAGCACGTCAACTTGGCTGGGGTCGTGATCAAGATGCGCAGTGCGAACGCCTTGCGCGGTGAGGACGCGCCCGATCGTCATGCCGAAACGTCCATGGCCTGCAATGATCACGTCAACACCGTGCGTTTCGATGATGTCAGCTTCGCGGGATGTTTCTGCGGCACCTAAACGCGGCTGGACAAATTTTTCATCCAACATCATCAAAAGTGGTGACGCAGCCATTGAGAGAACAATGATCGCTGTCAACAATCCGGCCATGCTCGGTGATAGCAATCCAAGTCCCAATGCAATCCCCACCAATACAAATCCAAACTCACTGCCTTGTGTTAGTGAGAATGAAAAGCGCGATGCATCGCCCCAATTCATTTTGAAATATCTTGCTAAACCAAAATGAAAGGCGAGCTTTAATACTAAAAATGCAACTAAACCGATTGTCAGAAGCATCGGCGTTGCCATGATCAACTTGAAATCAATACCCGCACCGACTGCTATAAAAAATATGGCCAGCAACAAGCCTTTAAACGGCTGTAAATCGAGCTCGAGTTCATGGCGATATTCGCTGTCGGCCAACACCACACCCGCCAAGAATGTGCCAAGTGCTGCTGATAATCCGATCAATCCCATAAGTATTGTGATGCCGACGACCAACAACAATGCAAAGGCCACGAAAATTTCTCGCGCACCCGTTTCCGCCACAAAGCGAAATAGGGGCCGCAACAAGTAGCGCCCGCTCACCATAATACCTGCGACTACTGCCAGAATGCTCAAGGCTTGCAACCAAGCAGGAAGTCCAGCGATGAGAGACATATTATGCTCTTCGGTAATTGGAAGGGCCGTCGCCAGCAAAGGCAAAACAGCGAGAATGGGGATAACCGAAATGTCCTGAAACAATAATACTGAAAACACGGATTGCCCCACGGGTGCCTTAAGAATTCCGCGTTCAGATAAGCTTTGTAAAACGATAGCAGTTGAGGACATCGCAAGGATAAGTCCGATCACCAAACCTTCGCGCCAATCACGTGCCACCAACAGCGAAACACAGCCAATCACCAACGCGGTTCCCACCACCTGCAATAATCCCAAGCCGAATATATGCTTACGCAAAGCCCAAAGTTTTGAGGGCTCTAACTCCAAACCCACCAAGAACAGCATCATAATGACGCCGAACTCAGCAAAGCTTTTCACGGTCTCGCCTTCACCACCAACTAAGCCCAAAGCCCAAGGTCCAATCACCGCACCCGCTATCAAAAAACCTAAAATAGAACCGAGCCCCAAGCGTTTAGCAATGGGAGCGGAGATCACTGTCGCCGCAAGATAAACCAGGCCACTCAGCAGGAATTGATCGAGGTTCATTAAACCTTGCCCTTAACCAGCAAGACGGGAGCTTTGGATATCTGCCGAGAATGTCGCATTTCAAAAATTGGAACCACGTCTGCAGCCGTTTTCGCCACATCCACTAAAACTTCCATACCCTCACGAATGAAGGCCTCGCTGCGCATATGGTCGAGCAGCACCAAAAGCGGATCCCAATACCCATCAATATTGCAAATAATCATTGGCTTGGCATGTTGACCAAGCTGTGACCAAGTCGAAATTTCGGCGAGTTCTTCCAGCGTCCCCAAACCGCCCGGCAAGGCCACAAAGCCAGAAGCCCTTTCGAACATGGCGATCTTGCGCTCATGCATCGTATTGGTCACGATCAGTTCATTGACACCGTCCAGCATTCTTTCACGGTTGACCAAAAATTCAGGAATAATGCCCGTCACATGCCCGCCGCCCGCCAGAGTGGCGCGGGCGACTTCGCCCATCAAGCCAGCCCCGCCACCACCATAAACCAGTCCGATCTCAGCCTGTGCCATGGCATGCCCGAGAGCGTTGGC
>JANPGD010000142.1:0-18749 GCA_031423845.1 Hyphomicrobiales bacterium
GGAAAATGGTTGGATCAAGCCGCTACTCGCCCCCGAAAAAACCGGCAAAAAAATCGCCGTCGTTGGCTCTGGCCCCGCAGGCTTGGCCGCTGCACAACAACTGGCACGCGCTGGCCATGATGTGCATTTGTTTGAGAAGAATGCCTCCGCTGGTGGCTTGATGCGTTACGGCATTCCAGATTTCAAAATGGAAAAGCATTTGATTGATCGTCGCGTTTCACAAATGGAAGCTGAAGGTGTGACCTTCCACTATGGCGCGCACATTGGTGTGACACAGGATGCCAAGCAGCTGGTTGATTCCTTTGATGCGGTGCTGCTGACAGGCGGTTCCGAAAAGCCGCGTGATCTTCCAATCCCGGGCCGTGAACTTTCAGGCGTGCACTTTGCTATGGAATTTCTGCCGCAGCAAAACCGCCGCAACTCCAAAGAATCGCCTCTCGATAATCGCCCCATTTTGGCTACAGGCAAACATGTGGTCGTGGTGGGTGGCGGTGATACGGGGTCGGATTGTATTGGCACGTCCATTCGCCAAGGTGCGCTGAGTGTGACGCAAATTGAAATCATGCCGGCTCCCCCTGAAAAGGAAAACAAGGAACTCACATGGCCAAACTGGCCCATGAAAATGCGTACGTCATCGTCGCAAGCCGAAGGGGCCATTCGTGATTTTGCAGTGGCCACACTTTCGCTCGAAGGCGAAGATGGGACTGTGAAAACTTTGAAATGCGCCCGCGCTGGTTCAGACTTCAAGCCAGTGGCGGGAACAGAATTTGATCTCAAAGCTGATCTCGTTTTGCTCGCTATGGGTTTTGTGCATCCTGTGCAAGACGGCATGGTGAAGAACCTTGGCGTAAAGCTTGATCCACGCGGCAATGTTGAAGCCAACATGAAGGATTACAAAACCACAATCGATAAAGTATTCAGCGCTGGCGATATGCGCCGCGGTCAATCATTGGTGGTCTGGGCCATCAGAGAAGGCCGTCAAGCTGCACGAGCAGTAGATGAATTTTTGATGGGTGAAACCAGTCTGCCGCGTTAGTTTGCAGCAGGTGCCACATAACTAAAGTCATCGAAGCGACCTAGCGGGGCTACAGTGGCCTCGCCTTGATTGAATAATTTTTCGGCTGAAGAGCCTGACGCTGCGCTGTTCAAATTGTTGGCCGCTGTCTTCACCCCGACTGGTTTTGCCGATGCGATCACATCATTGGTGTCTTGCACGACAGCGCCACCATTAGCGTCGCTTTGGCCAAAGATGGGGCTGCTTGGGGCCACCTCAGTTGTTGGAGCAAGTGCGACGGGCGTTGCCGATTCTGAAGCTGCACCACTATTGTTGGCCTTAATCGCCGCCAAAATAAGTTGACCGAATTTGTTGTTGCCTTGTTTGAAAAATGTAACACCGTCGCGTTGGCGCAACTTGCGCATCTCGCCAGTGTCATCGGGGCCGAAATCCATGTAACTGCCATCGCTTGCGAGAAGAAGAGGTCGGGTGTCGATGTAGTTGAAGCCTTTTGCGATGACCCGATCTTTTTGCAAAGCTGCGACGGTTTTCATTTCAGCATCATATGCGGGGTCTCCCATAGGGGGCTCTCCCAGCCAAAATACTTTCACATTTTGCATCTTAAGAGCATCGGCAATGGCGTCTGTGTTGGCTTGGTAGGCCTTGGTCCATTCTGGCGAGATGAAAGCCAATGGACCAGCATCACTGCGAATGTCTTGGCGGTCATTCATGCCGATCAAGACCACGACAGCATTAAAATTCTTACCTTCCATAATTTTTGGAATAGCGCGGGCCCAATCATAAACATCAGGGCGGGTGAGGCCAGACGATTCATTGAAGCGACTCACCACTTCAAAGCCTTCCTCATTTGAGGCCATTCGCACCATGCCTGCACCAAGGCCCCCCGCAAGTGAATCCCCAATTACCAAAATGCGGTAAATTCCATCGTTCAAAATAGGGGCCACCAAATCGGTTTGTGGTTCGCTGGCTTGGGAGCCGATCAATGGCGTTGTATCTTGACCCATAGCCAAGAGGGGTATGCCAAGAGCAACTATAATCCCAAGAGCGAAACGCTTAATCATTTGGAATGAACTAGCCGCCTTTGCGAATTTGCTCAAGCACCTTCAACGAAGGAATACCATCGAGGGGAAGGCCCTTCTTTTTTTGAAATAACAAAATTGCTTCGTAAGTGGCAGCGCCAATCCGGCCATCGGCTCCTCCGGTGGGAAAGCCTTTTGCATTCAACAAGCGCTGTAATTCCTTGCGTTGCGGGACTGTCAGATCAACACTGGCATCAGGCCACGCGGCTTGGATAGGTTCGCCGCCATGAATCCGATCGCCCAAATGGCCAACTGCTAAAGCATAAGAATGAGATTGGTTGTAATCCATAATAGCCATAAAATTTTGTGTGACTAAAAATACCGGACCATCAATGCCTTGTGGAATAACGACAAAGGCTGATGCCTGCGGGGCATTGAATGTTTTGTTTACTGCAGGTGTGACACCCAGTTTAGCCCACTCAGAAACGGGCCGCCAATGGGTGCGACCAATGAGGGCGCGGTTAAATCCATCAGGCAGCTTTACCTCCCAACCCCAAGGTCGATCGGCTTTCCACCCGGCTTTGGCAAGATAGTTTGCAGTTGAAGCCAGCGCATCTTCCTTTGATCCCCATATATCTTTGCGGCCATCGCCATTCCAATCAGCGGCATAAGAAAGATATGACGTTGGAATAAATTGTGTATGCCCCATGGCCGCTGCCCATGATCCCTTGAAATCATTGGCCGGGCGAATGCCGCGCTTCAACATGGTGAAAGCGGCAAGCATTTGTACATTGGCAAAATCACGTTTTCGATCAGCATAAATCAAAGTGGCGAGAGAGCGCATAACACCCATGCTGCCTAGATCTTTGCCGAAATTTGATTCCATGCCCCAAATACCAAGCAGAGCATATCGGCTCACGCCATATTTCTTTTCTATTGCCGCCAGCAATGGTTCATTCGCAGCGGCCATCGCCTTGCCCGTATCAATACGGATTGGTGTAACGGCTTTCACCAAATAGTCAGACGTTGCTTTTGTAAATTCTGGTTGCGTGGCGGCCAATTTCAGAACTTCGGGATCTGCGTCTGTCACCCCAGCAAAAGCTTGATCGAACAGCTCGCGCGAAAAACCAGCAGCTTTTATGCGGGGCCATAATGTTTGCACAAACGCTTCGAACTTTGCATCAGCAAAAGCCTGCACGGGCACAAGAACTGAAAAGGCCAGAAGGGCAATCGCCAGTTTATGTCGCATTCATTTCTCCCAGTTCCAGATCACGAATCGTGTTCGCATCTGTTTATCAGGGGAAAGAATAAGCTGCTAA
Source organism: Hyphomicrobiales bacterium (assembly GCA_031423845.1). Classification (GTDB taxonomy): domain Bacteria; phylum Pseudomonadota; class Alphaproteobacteria; order Rhizobiales; family Aestuariivirgaceae; genus Aestuariivirga. Next base: position 3,354 of record JANPGD010000142.1, read on the forward strand.
TTGTGGTCTGGGTTAGGCCGCATTGCGCTTTTCAAGGTGGCGCTCCCAGGCCAACGCTGAAGCGACAATATAATCAAGATCGGCATGTTGTGGTTTCCAACCGAGAATTTCACGGGCACGGTCGGCTCCTGCAACAATGGCGGCTGGATCGCCAGCGCGGCGCGGCACGAGTTTGTGATTGACGGGTTTTCCGGCGGCCTTTTCAACGGCCTTGATCACCTCAAGCACCGAATAGCCTTTGCTGTAACCACAGTTAAAAATGCCACTGGCACCTCCGCGGCGCAAATGGGCAAGAGCATCCATGTGGGCCGAAATCAAGTCACTGACATGGATATAATCACGCAAGCAGGTTCCATCGGGGGTTGGGTAATCGGTACCGTACACATCCATTGAGGTGCGCTGGCCGAGAACGGTTTGGCAGGCAACCTTGATCAAATGCGTGGCACGTGGCGTTGATTGACCAGAGCGACCCTTAGGATCAGCGCCAGCGACATTGAAATAGCGCAAGGCCACATAGTTCAAGCCGTAAGCCAAATGGGAATCATGCAGCATAAGCTCAGTCATTAACTTTGAGGTGCCGTAAGGCGAAATGGGCGCTGGCCTTGCGGATTCAAAAACCGGCTGAGTTTCAGGATTGCCATAGACAGCAGCGGTCGATGAGAAAATGAAGTTCTTAACACCAGCTTTTACCACGGCGGCCATAAGGGCGCGGGACTTTACAGTGTTGTTTAAATAGTATCCGAGTGGATCGCTAACCGAATCCGGCACGACAATGGAGCCAGCAAAATGCACCACGGCATCAATTTGATTTTCCTTGATGATCTTTGCGACCAAGGCTTCATCACCAATGTCGCCTTCAACCAATTTCGCTTGTGGAGCAATGGCCCACGTAAATCCTGTCGTTAGATTATCAAGCACGACTACATCGTGTCCAGCATCCGTCAGCGCCAAAACCATATGACTACCAATATATCCTGCCCCACCCGTAACCAAAACCGTCATTGCCGTCTCCAAATCTTAATGAAATATCAATATGGAACCTTTTAGTTTAAAGTGAGTTACTTAGGCATGTGCTTGTGCAACCCCGCGTTGCCATAGTTAAGGTTGTGTTAAATGAATCGACCCATCAAAAAGGCAGTTTTCCCGGTTGCAGGACTGGGTACGCGGTTTTTGCCAGCCACCAAAGCCATGCCCAAAGAAATGCTCACCGTTGTCGACAAGCCACTCATCCAAATTGTCGTCGAAGAGGCAAGAGAAGCAGGGATCGAACATCTGATTTTTGTGACGGGTCGCAACAAAAGCGTCATTGAAGATCATTTTGACAAGCAATATGAGCTTGAGTCGACATTGCGCAAACGCGGAAAATCCATCCAACTTGAAATTTTAGAAGAAGATTTGCCAGCCGCCGGTGAAACCAGCTTTACAAGACAACAAGAGCCATTGGGCCTTGGCCATGCCATTTGGTGCGCTCGTAATTTGGTCGGCAATGAGCCGTTCGCAGTTTTGTTGCCGGATATGATTATCAAAAGCAATCCCGGTTGTCTGGCGCAAATGATCGAAGTTTATGAACAGCGAAACGGTGGTAATGTTATCGCCGTGGAAGAGTCACCGTGGGATCAAGTGCACCGTTATGGCGTGGTGGCGCCAAAGGATTGGCACAATAACCACTTCACAATTGACTCGATGGTTGAAAAGCCATCGCGTGAAATGGCACCCTCAAATCTCATTATTTCGGGGCGCTATATTTTACAGCCAGAAATATTTGCCGAGATTGAAAAACAAAAACCCGGTGCTGGCGGCGAAATTCAAATTACTGATGCAATGATCAATCTTATGGAAAGTCAAGCTTTTCATGGTTTGAGATTTGAAGGCAAAACTTATGATTGTGGCGATAAGCTTGGTTTTCTAGCAGCTAACGTGGCATTCGCACTTGAAAGAGATGACCTCGGTCCGGCTTTTAGGCAAGTGCTGCAAGAAGTTGTGGCCAGTCATAATGGGTTTTTAAGTTGGAATGCCAGCAATGATCTGTCTTCCATACTGAAGGATTTGCAAGCCGATGCAAAACCTGCCGAACCATCAATTTCCGTAAAAGTCGCTTCTTAAGCGCTCCGCACAGAGCCAACAAAAGTTTCCGTGCGTTGACGGGCATGAGCGCGCACCGCATCGCCAAAGGCCGTGAAGAGTTTCACAGAGTCTGGGTTTTGCGCCGCCTTATATTCAGGGTGCCACTGCGTTCCAAATGCGAAAGTCTGTGCGCCTTTCACGGAAACAGCTTCAATAATTCCATCAGGAGCCACCGCTTCAACATTCAGTCCTTCACCCAAAGTTTTTACACCTTGGCGATGAATAGTGTTGACCATGGTTTCACTTTTGCCAAGAATTCTTTCCAAGAAACCGCCCTTTGTAATCGCCACGGAATGACGCGGCGCATAGCGAACGTCAGTGTCATCCGATTTTGGCGCACGGTGGTCAAGCCTGCCTTCGCTGCGCTGCAGTTCGGTTTCCAAACTGCCACCCATCACCACGTTTAATTCTTGAAAACCTCGGCAAATACAAAATAGCGGAATGCCACGATCAATAACAGCACGGATTAATTTCAAGGTGGTCTTGTCGCGAGCATGATCATAGGGCTCATGGTCGCTGGATGCTTTTTCACCATAATGCGGGGGGTGTACATTTGAGACGGCACCAGTCATTAAAACGCCGTCCAAATGGTCCAGTAGCGAATCCAGGTTGAGAACATCGATCATCGAAGGGATCATTACTGGGAGCACTTTCGCGACCTCAGCCAAGGCCCGCATATATTTATCGCCCAGTGAGTGAAACAGAAATCCTGAATTCTCATAGGTATCGGCGGGAAGGCCTACCAATGGCATCACATTTGTCATTTAATTATCCGGCCCATAATTTTGAAGCAATCACTTATCGCTGAATACCCCACTTTAAGGGGCCGTGACTAGGGTCTCAGTGATTTCAATTTTGCCATAGCGCACTGCAAATCTTGCAACGAACGTCACTTAGATTTTGCTTGTCTCGCTATCCGACCCAACACATGAGTTGCTATACGCGCAGCTGTTACTGCAGCCGTTCCATTCAAATCTCGTTTGGGAACAAATTCGACCATTGCAAATCCTGCAATGCGGGCTTTGTTGGCAACCGCTGCAATAAGATTGGTGAGCTGCAAGAAACTCAGTCCGCCCGGTGAAGGATAAGCCACCGCGGGCATTATAGCAGAATCCAGAACGTCAAGATCGAGAGAGATGACGCAATCAGAGTCTGGTTCGATATGTTGTAAAATTGTGTCGATGCCGTGGTTATGGATCATTTGGCTGGTCACCAAATGAACGCCCCATTCGCGCGCTATTTTAACTTCCTCTGGCCTTGCACTGCCAATGCCTCGCGCACCGGCTTGCACAATGCGCCACACATGAGGTTGTTCTGATGCGCGGCGCATGGTGCTGGAAAAGCCAAAGCGTTCTTTGCCACGTTCTTCTCGCCAATCAATGTGAGCATCGATTTGCAGAATTGTAATTGGTGGGCCGCCAGAGAAAGCCTTGATAAACGGAATTGGCGTTGAATCATCACCACCAAACATGATAGGCACTGCACCAGCACTCAGTATTTTGCGCGTCATGGATTCAATTTTTTGCCGATTGCCAGCGCCATCTGCCGACCGTGTTGCAAGATTACCAAGATCTACGGCCTTGAAACTGGGGTCTGGTAGCAGTGGACCGTCAAAATCAAAATCCCAATGATGCAGCCATTCTGCATCGCCTTTTAGTGCTAGTCTGAAGCTGTCTGCGGCCTTGGCATGAGGGCGATTATCAATGCCTTTATAAGGTGTTCCGTGGGGTGCACCGAAAACAGCAACATTTGCGTTAGTTGGGCTACGATTAGACCGTGTGCCCATGAAAGCGGATATTTTTTTGACCGTGCTCATTTATTGAGTTTGCCGTGAAACAGGTTAAGCTGCAACACCTGCCTGCGAGGCTGTTTTAGGTTCAGAATTTGGCCAGCGCAGCCGTGCTGCTGGGATAATTAATCGGGCCTCAGTGCCCAGTCCCTCTGAACCCTGAATTGTCACTTCACCGCCATGTAATCTGGCAATGCGCCTAGCAATGGAAAGGCCTAATCCCACCCCGCCAAAGCGCCTAGTGCTGCCCTCATCAAGCTGGACAAAGGGCTCGAATATACGCTCTGCATCTTCGGAACTGATGCCTATGCCAGCATCACGGATGGATATGATGAGCTGGCTATCTGCACCACGCGTCATATCGATATTGATGACAGTTTTTGGTGGCGAAAATTTTATCGCATTGGTCAGAAGATTTACGAGTACTTGCTTAAGCCTCGTAAGATCACCACTTAAATTCACGTCTTCTTGAACACGGGCGATGATTGAAATATCAGATTTGGTTGCCTGATTACGACATATTTTTGTTGTCACTTCAATAAGCTCTGCCGCATCAATATCTTGATCAGTGATATGCAAAGCACCACGTTCCACACGTGTTGCATCAAGAATGTCATTGATCAGCGCCTGCAATTGTCTAGCGCTTTCAAGAATTGTATCAAGATAAGCTTTGCGATTTGAGCCTGAAATATTATCGCTTTGGCTATCAATTAAAACTTCGCTGAACCCAACGATAGCGTTGATCGGAGTTCTCAACTCATGGCTGATGACAGCTAAAAATTGCGATTTGGCTGAACTTGCTTGCTCGGCTGCTTCTTTTGCGGCCCGAACCTGCAATTCGGAGTTTTGCTGATGTGTAATATCGCGGCTCACACCGTCATAGCCTTGAAAGTTTGCGTCGCCATCAAACTTCGGGCGTGCTGAGATTTGCCAATACTTCACGGCATCGTTTTGACGCGCTTCAAGAATGAAATTTTCGATGTCTTGCCGTTCAGAAAAAAAGCCACGCAATTTTGCAAGTCCGACCGCATCACAGGATAGTGCTAGCGTTTGTAAGAAATCTTGTTTGAGAAATGAATTGGTTTCCACTCCCGTAAACAATTTCAAGCTTGGCGAATGATAGGTGATTTCACCCAACTGATCGGTTTCCCAAAGCCAGTCACTTGTTTCGCGCTCAAAATCATTCAGAAGCAATTTTATCGTTTGGCTTTGTTTCTTGTTGGCATTTTCAATATGTGTTGTGCGCTGAAAATCGCTATGCAGCACAACAATCATCACGATAAGTCCGGTGCACGCTATAAGACATATTACAGCACCAAGCAGCTGGTGGTCCAGCAAAGTTGAATAAAGGTATCCGCTTATAACGACGGATAGGAACGAAGTGTAGGCAATAGCGCTTGCGGGCAATCTCAACATCGTAATGATGCCCATCGACATCATGGCCAACACAATTCCTAAAACAATAAAGTTGGAATCATCGGCAATGAAATTGCTGAATATCAACAACGGCACAGACCACACCATTGCTAAAAATATTGCGGCCGCCAAAATTTGCTTTGTCGGCAATTTTGGATTTTTTTGACTTGTCGATTTCCACCTTAAAAAGATGAGAAGAAACGCACCACCTGCGAGCAATACGGATAGCTGCCAAAACAATAAAATGGCATTTGATACTTTGCTGACGCAAAGGAGATGAATTGTAATGGCGGCTATGAAATGAAAGAGCACCAGCACGGGCATGGGCCGAGTTGCTTCTTGCAACTGCTTTTGGCCCAACGACGCATTGAAATCTGAACCCAGTTCCCAAACTTGCCTTGGATCTTGTTGCTGATAAAGTGAATGTTTTTCTGACATAGGTTAACCCGGACCCCACGAATCATTGGAATTATATGTCATTTTCGTCGCATTGTGTTGGGCGATGTTCGGGTCGTATAAATTGCACTTGTTCTGATTGGAAATTGAATGTCTGAAATGAATCTGCCGCCCGGCCATCCGCCAATTGTACCTCGAAAAATGGGATTACTCCTATTGAATTTAGGCACCCCGGAAGCCACCGATTATTGGTCGATGCGGAGCTATCTCAAAGTATTTTTGTCCGAAGTGGGGTTGATTGAAATAAACCGCTTCCTGTGGTGGGTTATTCTTAATGTAATCATCCTCAGTTTTAGGCCAACTAAAAGCGGTCATGCTTATAAGCAAATTTGGAACAAGGAGCGCAATGAGTCACCGCTCAAAACTTTCACGCGGAGCCAAGCAGAAAAAGTGGCAGTGGCCTTGTCGAAACATTCGAGACTGATTGTTGATTGGGCCATGCGTTATGGCAATCCGCCTGTGAAGGAACGCTTAGAGGAATTACAAAAACAGGGATGTGACCGGATTGTGTTGTTTCCGCTCTATCCCCAATACAGTGCGGCAACGACTGCGACAGCATTGGATAAAGCCTATGACGCGCTCAAAACGATGCGTTGGCAGCCTGCTATTCGCACTGTGCCACCTTATTTTGATCATCCAACCTATATCGATGCGATTGCTGAAAGTTTGCAGGTTCATTTGGCAACGTTGAGTTGGAAGCCGGATAAAATCCTCATCGCGTTTCATGGCCTGCCTCGTGAATACTTGGACAAGGGTGACCCTTATCATTGTCATTGCCAAAAAACAGCGCGTTTGGTGCGGCAAAAATTGGGGCACTCAGCTGATTTTATGCAGATTGTTTTTCAGTCGCGGTTCGGTCGCGCTGAATGGTTAAAGCCTTATGCGCAAGACACTGTAGAGAGTTTGCCAGCCCAAGGCGTTAAAAATCTTGTGATAATCTCCCCCGGATTTGCATCCGATTGCGTTGAAACATTAGAGGAGCTGGCGATTGGTTTGGCCGAAACTTTCCACGAGAAAGGGGGTGTAAATTTTTCTGTTGCGCCTTGCCTCAATGATAGCGCAAAATCCATTGCGCTTATGGCGAATCTTGCGGAAGAAGCATTGCAGGGTTGGATTTAAACTTAGACAAGAATATTAAGGAGACTCCAAATGGGTTTTGACGGCATTGGTATTTTTGTTTTAGTTTTTCTCGCAGTGGTGGTGTTCTATTTGCTCCGCGCCATCCGCATGGTGCCGCAAGGGTATAATTATACAGTTGAACGGTTCGGCCGATACACCCGCACCTTACACCCAGGCCTCGGATTGATCACGCCGTTTATTGATCGCATCGGTCATAAACTCAATATGATGGAACGGGTTTTGCCAGTGCCATCACAAGAAGTGATCACGCGCGACAATGCGATGGTAACGGTTGATGGTGTTGCATTTTTCCAAGTGCTTGATGCCGCCAAAGCCTCATACGAAGTTACCGAGCTGGAGAATGCAATTCTCAACATGGTGATGACCCAAATTAGAACGGTGATGGGATCAATGGAGCTTGACCAATTGCTTTCGCAACGCGATGAAATCAATCATCGTCTTCTGGGTGTTGTGGATCAAGCGACGCAAGGCTGGGGCGTGAAGATGACCCGCATTGAAATCAAGGACATTAATCCGCCCCGTGATTTGGTGGAATCCATGGGTCGACAAATGAAAGCCGAGCGCGATAAACGGGCTAATATTTTAGAAGCTGAAGGTTTTCGTAGTGCCGCAATCTTGAAAGCCGAAGGCGAGAAGCAATCGATCATGTTGCAAGCTGAGGGCCGCAAGGAAGCTGCTTTCCGCGAGGCCGAAGCGCGCGAACGCAGTGCAGAAGCGGAAGCCAGAGCGACACAAGTTGTGAGTGACGCCATTTCGAAAGGCAATGTTCAAGCGATCAATTATTTTGTCGCGAATAACTATGTGAAGGCGTTGGAGGCTTTAGCGTCGGCACCCAATCAGAAAGTTCTCATGTTGCCCGTGGATGCAACTTCTATTCTTGGTTCAATTGGCGGTATTGCCGAAATCGCTAGGGAAGCGTTCGGTAATTCTGACACCCCTAAGAAGAAATAGAGGCTAATCATGGAACAACTCATTCCTTTTGTCGGCACTTACTTCTGGTGGATTGCTGCTGGTTTATTGTTGATAGCCGAAATGACCATGCCGGGCTTCTTTATGCTGTGGTTGGCCTTTGCTGCAGCCATCACAGGCCTTGCGGATGTGGTGTTTCATTTGGGCTGGGTGGCCGAAGTGTTTACGTTTGCGGGATTGAGTTTGGTGTCAGTGCTGGCTTCATGGCGCTTTGTGATGGGTGGTCGCAATGTGAAATCTGAATCGCCCCATCTCAACCAAAAGCATACTGGCTTTGTTGGTCGTACGTTTATTTTGGAAAAAGCCATCGTGAACGGCAGCGGAAAAATTAGAGTTGAGGATGCGATGTGGGATGTTGATGGTGCAGATCTTGCTGCAGGCTTACGCGTAAAAGTCGTTGGCGTGGACGGGCTCAGGTTGGTCGTGGAAGCGGTTTAGCTAGTAAAGCCCTTTAGCTTAATTCTGCGTCGAAGCCGCGTAGGTATAAGGCAACTGAATGTATTCAAGTGTGCGGTGTGCAGCTAAGCCTGCTGTTGTGTCCTTGAGTGGTGTTGCGTCCAGCAATTCTTGTAAATTGAATCCTATAGCAACATAGGGCTCACGACGTAGCTCTGCACCCGCTGCTTTTTCCGCCGGCGTAAAGCCGCGAGCAAAATAGCCTGCTTGCAATTCAACAAATCGCAAGGGCGTGTCTTCAAATTGTTCAAAACCAGCAAGCTTCAACGCGAGTACGTATTTTTGCCCGGTGTAGTCGTTAAATAAGTTAAAGTCCGAGAGTGAACCTTTGTTTATATATTCCATTCTGAAGTCGAGCTTTTCTGCAAGGCCGGGGATCGTATTGCGCAACACCGAAAATCCTGCGCCAATGCCGTCGGCAATGAGGTCGTCCTTCGAGAAACCATAGTCAGAAGAAAAGCCGTCAAAGACTTCAACAGAAGTTTGAACTCCAAATGCTAATAACGCGCCCGTAACAGCGGCACCTGCAAGGTTGTCGGTGCTGTGGGCGATGCGTTGTGTGAAATAATCTGCGTAAATATAAGTGGCGTAGGTGTGGCCCAACTTATCCATGCCAAGAGCATAAGTGTCTTTGCCAAACCAACCTTCATTTGAAAAATGAAAAGAGGATTCGCCCCAACCAAAGCTGCTGGTTCCATAGTAGACATTGAGGCCTAATATGCCGACTAAATCCAAGGACACAATGGCGCTTTGATCGACGAAGGTATCAAAACCATAGGGCCCGATATCGGGTGTTTCTATCCGACGTAGCGCATAATGAATTCGACTTTCGTGGGGTTCAGCAAAAGAGGCAGGTTCAATTCGAAAAGAATCTTGTGGCGCTAAATTTTCAATTGCCAAAGCATCGGACAATGAAGTTGGAAATTTTTCAAATTGGGAAATGTTTGTAATATCAAGTGCGTCCTGACCTGCGAATGCCGCTGTCGATAGCAGGAACATAGTGCCCACTGAAATTACTATGCTATTAGAATTCATTGCGAAGCCCAAAATTCATGATTCCCCCTATGGGATTTATAGTTCGTGGGTCTGCTATCCACAACCCCAAAAAAAATACGAATACTAACTCACACCAATGCGCAAAAGATCGTGGATGTGAACCAATCCCGCAGGGTTCCCGAGGTCGTCGACGACGAACACAGAAGTGATCATTGCGGCATTCAATCGTTCCAATGCTTCGCTGGCCAACATGTCTGGCACAATGGTCTTGGGATTTGAAGTCATAATATCATTGACTTGCTGTTGCAGCAGATCAGGGCGCATATGGCGACGCAAATCCCCGTCAGTGATGATACCGATTAATTTTCCATCATGGCCTACAACACCAATGCAACCAAATGATTTGCTCGACATCACAACGAGGGCTTCGCTCATCGCTGAGCCCGTCTGAACTATGGGCAAAGCTTTACCCATATGCATCACGTCAGAAACATGTTTTAGCTGAGCGCCCAGCTTTCCACCGGGGTGGAATTCGCGGAAGTTTTGTGGTGTGAAACCTTTATCTTCAAGCAATGCAATGGCAAGAGCATCACCAAGTGCGAGCTGTAATAATGTTGAAGTGGTGGGTGCCATGCCAATGGGGCAGGCTTCTTGAGCTTGCGGGGTGAGCAACACAACATCGGCAGCTTTAGCAAGTGCACTTTCCGGCCTTGAACAAATTGCAATCAGTGGCACGGAGAAGCGTTGGGTGTAGTCAAGCATATCGCGCAGTTCGGCGGATTCGCCTGAATTGGACAATATCACCACAACGTCCTGTGGTGTAATCATACCGAGATCCCCATGACTGGCTTCGGCGGGATGAACGAAGCTCGCGGGTGTTCCAGTGCTGGCCAAGGTGGAAGCGATTTTGCGACCCACATGACCCGATTTGCCTATGCCAGAGACGATGACCCGGCCTTGCGCCTTAATAATCATGGCCACAGCATCGGCAATGGCTTCGCCCAAGCTTTCCGTGCTGGCTGCCGTTAAAGCAACAAGACCATCGCGTTCAATTTCGAGGGCACGGGTGGCGGAGGCACGCCATTTAGCGCGCGATTGATCTGGTGGATTTTGGACTTTCATGCCCCATACATAGAGCAGGGTGGCGCAAAAAGGAAAGGCCGCAGAAAGACTCCATTAACCATGTTTTGGCAGGGTAAAATTTTAGTGGAGTTTTCGCGTTTGCGTCTGTTGAGAACCATGCGTGGTGTGTGTACGGTGGCACTGCTTGTTGGCAGTGCCAGTTTTGCCCATGGTCAAGAAGCAGAAACGCCCGACCTTGCAACGATGAATAATGTTCCTGTGGCGCAAGAAGAGCAGGTTGTTGTCCGTAAAAAGCGAGTTATATCTGATCCTTACGCCGCAATAGGTGTGGATGTTGGCGGGCTTCGACTATTTCCGGCACTAGAAATCAGCACTGTGATTTCATCAAACGCTGCTAAATCGACCACAAATCCTAAATCTGATATTGGCCTCAATCTAAAGCCGTCGCTCCGTTTTGAAAGCGATTGGTCTCGCCACAGTTGGACGGGTTCTGCCTCGGCAGACTGGCAGCGCTTTAAAAATGAAGACGATCTTTCGACGCTCACAGGCGCGGTCGAAACCGCGTTCAGGCTTGATATTCGCCACACAACTCATGCCGATATTACAGCGAGTTATGCCTCGAACCAGACGGGCCGAGAAAATAGCCAAGTGCCAGCAACAGCTGCCAGTGCGCGGCGTGACAAAGACCTTACAAGCACACTTGGCTTGACCCATGATTTTGGAGGGTTGGAGACAACTGCCAAATTGGGTTTAACGCGCGCCATTTATGAAGATGTTGCTTTGGTTGGTGGCGGCACGGAAAACAATGCGGACCGCAATTATTGGCAACCTACATTAAGCGTGCGCGGCACGCTGGGATATTCCAAGGCACCGCTTCGCCCCTTTGTTGAGGCCGCTTATACGCTTCGCCTTCACGACCAAAAGCTTGATCGCAACCTCCAAAGGCGGGATTCGCAGGGCCTCGCGCTTTCAGCGGGTGTCACCTTTGATGATGGCCCCATTTGGACTGGCGATGTTGCAATGACCTACCTGCGCCGCAGCTATGATGATGCCGCGTTGCAATCCGTCAATGCGCTGGGTGTGACTGCCAATGTGACGTGGCGACCGACGCCGATCACAACGATCTTGGCCACCACCGGACTGTCGTTTGATGAGGCCTCAACCATTAACTCCTCTGCCAGCCGCAATTGGTCAGGGGGTGTAAACCTCACCCAAGCGTTACGCGATAATGTCGACTTACTGGCAGGCGCATCGGTTGGGTTTGAAAACAATGGCGCGACAACTGATCTGACCAGTACGGTTAAACTGGGCATGGATTGGAAAGTGAACCCGAATATGACGGCGGGTGTCACCTATCAGGGCTCTTGGTTTACGGCGGGCAGTAGCACGGGCGATTATAATGAGCAGCGCTTGATGAGCAGTATTGTTCTCAAGCAATAGTTTCTAAACCAATTCCAGCAATTGATTGAGAGTGGTGATTATTGCAGCGGGTTTACCTGGCAAGCGATCATTAAAACTGGGTTGTCTTGCGAGGCGCACCACTTGATAGCCAAACTGGGCAGCGGCCTGCGCATCCCATGAATTGGCACTGATAAAACAAATGGAGGGAGTATCTTGGATGCCCAACTTTTGCATGGCCAAGCGATAAACCCGGCGGCTAGGTTTATAAATGCCCACATCTTCGACTGAAAGGATATGCTCGAAGAGTTTGTCTAAGCCCGCATGGCGCAGGGCCGCGTCCAGCATGGAAGGGCTGCCATTGGAAAGTATGGCGCAGCGCTTGCCCTTGGCCCGCAGGGCTTGAAGTGTGGAGGCCACATCATCGTAAGCGTCGAGTTTTAAATAGAGTGTCATTAACTCATCAGCGAGACCCGGTTCGTTTATGTCGTGGACTTCGAGGGTGTAATCAAGGGCTTCGCGCGTTACTGTCCAGAAATCGGCATGAACCCCCATCAGACTGCGAAGCCAAGTGTATTCCAATTGTTTTTGCCGCCAAAGCTGAGCCACTTCAGAAGCCTTATCACCAATAGTGCTGCTCAATTTTTCGACCGGTGTGGCCACGTTGAATAACGTGCCATATGCATCAAACACACAAGCTTGAATGCCTTCTAATTTTTTAAATAGATCGCCCGCCATTGGCTGATATTAATCAGCCAATGGTGCCAAGGCTAGGGAAATGTTCGATCAACCAATAGGACAGCAATTGCATTGAGCCTGTGAGAAACATCACACCTGTGAGAACGAGCAAAGCGCCCATTAATTTTTCGATGAGATTGAGTTTTGATTTGAATTTCGCAAAGAAGCCCAGAAATACATTCACACTGGCAGCGGCAATCATAAATGGAATACCAAGGCCCAGAGAATAGATTGCAAGGAGACTTGCACCATTTGACACGCTCTCGGTATTGGCGGCGATGGATAAAATTGCGGCAAGCACGGGGCCAATGCAGGGGGTCCAACCAAAGGCAAAGGCTAGGCCTACAGCGTAAGCCCCTAAGAGCCCGAGAGGTTTTTTTTCTTGATGATAACGGACTTCACGGCTGAGGAAGCTGAGCTTGAACACACCCAGAAAATGCAAACCCATAATAATGATCGCGACACCTGCCAATTGCGAAAGCAATGGCAATTGCGATCTCACGGCTTGGCCAAAAAAGGAAGCCGTGGCACCCAGTGTTACAAACACTGTGCTGAAACCGAGAACGAACATGAAGGAAGCCAGAAGCACGCGCTGATCATGCTTGGCTTTATTCGCTCCCTCTGCTGATTTTAAATCGTCAAGAGAAACGCCACTGATAAATACCAAATAGGGCGGCACCAGCGGCAACACGCAGGGACTGAGAAAGCTAATCACGCCAGCAAGGGCGGCAGCGCCAATTGAAACATCTAATGCCATTGTGTTTTAATGGCAGTGGTGCAGGGCGAGCGCAATGCAACTCTTCGCCGCGTGGATCACAAAGGCTTGACATGACTTTGTATGTTATATTATAACATTACATATTGAGGAGAAGCCAAATGATTAAGTCTATTTTTGCCACTGCACTATTATTAACAACGAGCATTTCTGCACTCGCGGCCCCTAAGGTTGTCGTGTCAATCGTGCCGCTGCACAGCTTGGTGGCCAGCGTGATGAACGGGGTGGGAGAGCCTGAGCTTTTGCTGAAGGGTGTAAACTCTGAGCATCAGGCCAGCTATTCACCACAACAAATTGCTGATCTTGGTCATGCCGATGTGGTTTTTATTATTGGCGACAATCTTGAAGTGAAGCTGGGTGAAATTAGCGGAACAGATGCGGTGAATGGTAATGCATTTGTAAAATTGAATTTGGCAGCTGGCCTTGTCAAGCATGATATACGTGAGGGTGGCACATGGGATGTGGATGGTGATGAGCCTGATACCGGCAACACTGTTGATCCTCACCTCTGGCTCGATCCCGAAAACGCCAAGGCCATGACGGTTGCAATCGCTTCGGCGTTGGTACAAGCCGACGCCAGCAACGCTGCTAAATATAATGCTAATGCAGCAATAGAAATTACCGCATTAGACGCACTCGAAACTGAAATTAAAATGACGCTGGAACCGGTCAAAGGCAAACCCTTCATCGTGTTTCACGATGCCTATCAATATTTTGAACGGCGCTTCGGCATGACAGCAGTGGGCAGCATTTCAGACTATACGGCAACGCCACCATCAGCTGCGCGTCTCGAGGAAATTATTACCAAAATAAAATCAACCAATGCGGTTTGTGCATTCCGCGAGCCACAGTATTCTGATGCCGCATTTGCCGTTGTGACTGAAGGCAGCGCCACCAAATTGGGTGTGCTCGATCCCATTGGAGCCAAACTTGTACCGGGCAAGGACGCCTATTTTCAATTGTTGCGCGATGTGACCAAGAACCTAAAAGATTGTTTAGGCGGTTAGCACTTCACTCTTTTGCCGCAATATAGCATCATTCAATCCTAAGATTCGAAGGGATGAGTGGTGCTCAAATATACGCTGTTATTTATTGCTGCATGGCCAGCATTGGCAAGTGCGCACCCGCATGTGTGGGTGGAGATGCGCACTGACGTGGTTTTCAATAATGCAGGCTTGATTGACGGCGTGAATGTGGAGTGGAGCTTTGATGATGGTTATGCCGCCGAAGCCCTAACGGGCATGGATGTGAATGGTGATGGCGAATATAGCCAAGAAGAACTAGCACCTTTGACAAAGGAAAATATCAACTCGCTCAAAGACTATGATTACTTTACATTTATGCGTTCTGGTGAAAATGCGTTGGCAGCAGCGCCGCCCATGAATGCGGGGCAGACTTACAATGGCAACAAACTGAAACTGCATTTCACGGTGCCGTTGAAAACACCATTTGATCCGCACACAGGTGACTTTATGGTGAAGGTCTACGACCCTGAATTTTATATTGCCTATGACTATGCAAAGGACGAACCAGTTGATACGGGCGGTAATATTCCAGCTGATTGTAAACTGATCGTGAAGCCCATTCCCAGCGATGCTGAAACCACCCAGCTGCTCAGCATGTTGTCTTCCAAAGATAAGGATTGGAAGCCTGAAAACGGCGAAGATTTTGGTTCGATTTTTGCGCAAGCGGTACTCGTCTCATGCAAGCCTTAATTCGCAACATTCTTCTCGTTTTAGTTTTACTGCTTACAGGCAATGTTGTGGCTGAAGCGCAGGCGCAAACAACACCGAAGGTGGTGATCAGTAAACGTCAGCTGTTGGTGCAGCCGCGGGATG
Organism: Hyphomicrobiales bacterium; assembly: GCA_031423845.1. Classification (GTDB taxonomy): domain Bacteria; phylum Pseudomonadota; class Alphaproteobacteria; order Rhizobiales; family Aestuariivirgaceae; genus Aestuariivirga. The sequence goes on from JANPGD010000142.1 coordinate 18,532, forward strand.
CCAATGGCAACATTATTGTCACCTCATTTTTTGAAGACCCGGTGATGTGGGCACGCGACCAGCAGCAGAATTTTTATGGTTCAATTTCATCGTCATTGCGCCAGCTCAAGTTTGGCTCATCGATGGCGGCAGCATGGACATTGCTGGTGCTGGGTTTTGGTTATGGGGTGTTTCATGCCGCTGGCCCCGGCCATGGCAAGGTGGTGATTTCATCTTGG
>JANPGD010000143.1:0-14870 GCA_031423845.1 Hyphomicrobiales bacterium
CATAGTCAATATTCATAATGGGGCGCAATTCCACACTGCCAAAGGCAGCGCCGGGGATCATTGCCGCATATTTGATGGCATCATCAAGAGTGGCGCAATCAAGGATGTAATATCCACCGAGCTGTTCTTTGGTTTCGGCAAACGGCCCGTCCATCGTTTCAGTTTTGCCATGTCGCACACGAACAGTAGTGGCTGTTGCCGTTGATTGTAATGCTTCACCGCCGCGCATAACGCCGTCTTTCACATAAGTGGTGGTGGCGTTTTTATAGGCGGCCAGTGACGCTGTAAATTCTGGCGTGCCATAGGCTGGATTGGCTTCGGCAGCTGTGTAAATCAAAGCGATATATTTCATTTTCATTCTCCAGATATTTGAATCATTTGGCGAAAGCGTAGAACAGAATGCTACCAATCGCAGTCAGAGCAGCAACAAAACTTAATGACGCGCCGGCAATACGTCCAATAATCAACAATGTTCCTGACACGTGAAGCCATAGGTTAGCTACGCCGTTCAGTTCGGCCAGCGCCATCAAAAGAAGTATAAATGGAACATTTTCAATGAAATTGCCATGACGCCTGATGCGTTCGGCCAATTGAATGTTGCCACCATCCATAATTGAGATACCGGTTTTTGCGCGCAGCATGATGACATGGGCGGTGAGGCCAAGACCCATCAAGCCCAAGGGCGCTGCATAAAGACTGGCTATTAAAGGTGAACCCATTTTTATCTCCTTCGTGTTTGCGGTGTTCACGGAGAAGACGAATGGGGGCCGTTCAAATCGACACGCTATTAGAAATTATTTTAGTGGGTCCACAGCGTCGTGCGGCCGAATTTAAAATTGTCACTATAAGATTTCTTGTTAAGGCGCACAGGGGCTACAGGTGTGACAGTATAGGCAATGCCGTTGCGCTTGGCATAGTCTTCAGCTTCCGTTTGGGTTTCGAATTGCAGCCTCACCTGGGTTGCAGTGTCGCCACTGGTCCAACCCATTAAAGGGTCGGCGGTCGGCGATGAGACCCGCTCAAACTCTAAGAACCATTCTTTTGATTTACCTTTGCCAGATTGCATGGCGTTGCGGGATGGTTTGTAAATGCGTGCTGGCATAGCTGATCCCCGTAATTTCCATCGGCGAAGCCATCCGTAGACTTGTGATCTCAGGAGGGCGAAGGATGGTCGGGGCGGCGGGATTCGAACTCGCGACCCCCTGCGCCCAAGGCAGGTGCGCTACCAGACTGCGCTACGCCCCGACATTTCCTTGTGTGCGCTGCATAATGGCTTGCCGCGCAAAGTGCAACTACTCTTCTTTAGTTTTGAAAATTCTGTGAAAAACTTTATCATTCTGGTGAATTCCTAGCTTTTTCACAGTTCCGGCCGCCAGTTCAATCACCCCTTCAACGGGTTCTTGCACACTGATTGTATCGAGAGATTTAGGAACAGTGTTCTCAGCAATGGCCGCAATGGTGCCATCTTCGCGCACAAAGATCATATCGAGAGACATATAAGTATTTTTCATCCACATGGCTGCGGGGCGCGGTTTACCGAAATCAAATAACATCGCGTGATCTGGCGGCATAATATGGCGGAACATAAGGCCGCGCTCACGCAAATCATCCGTATCAGCAATTTCGGCTTGTATCATCGTAGAGGCCTGCGCCGTGACGATGGTGATTTGCTCAATCTTGGGCGGCTCTTGTGCAAAGGCATGGAGTGTTAAAAAAAAGGTGACGGCGATGCCCAGCAAATATCTTTTCATTACGCCCTCACACAGACCAAGTTCGGCAATTTCAAGGCTAGTTCGTTAGTGCTGGTCCTGAATCCAAACTGTTACGCACTTCCGATGCCATTTTGCCACGATTGCTATCACCATAACGCACATAGACCCATGTATCAGGAATGAGTTCTGGCATTGCAGTTTTGCGCATCACTTCCATGTGCACAAAAATATCGCCAAGGCCTTCACCTTCACTCACAAAACCAAAACCACGGGCACGATTAAACCATTTAACTTTGGCACGAACCCAACCTGTTGTTGGTGTGACTGGGTTGTGCGTGCGAGCCCGGCGCTCCACCGGATTAATCGCTGTCGATTGATCGACAGAAAGCACGCGCAAGCACTGATAACCTTTTTGACGGGCAACCACTTCGCAAGCCACGCGCGTTCCTTCAAGTGGCGCGTCAAAGCCATCACGCTTCAAGCAGCTCAAGTGAATTAAAATATCAGGAAGGCCGTTATCAGGAATGACGAAGCCATAGCCACGGCCCACATCGAACCATTTCACCAATCCGTCGATGCGGATGATGTTTACACCATGCTCATTTTCAACGCCCAACTTGGCCGCTTGCCCAGCTTCAGCATTCAATATGTCGTTCGCCGTCATTTACTAACCCAACCCATGCGCCCCAAAGACAAGGGCCTCCTCGTCTTCACATATCAACTTGATCAAATCTTAACGATTTGTACAGAGTTAGATTTTGGATTGTCGTGGAAAACTTGTGGACTCAATGCTGCATTGGCGTGATCCACTCTGTCGTGAATAAAAATGTGATTGAACTCATATACTTGTTGCAGCTGCACAATGAATTAAAGATGCTTCTGATCTAAACAGGCGGGGCATTAGTTTTGGAGTTTGTGTTCTGTAATATGTCATCGAGTTCCGATCACCGAACGCAAATTGACAAATCTTGATTCGCAGACGAAGAGTGATCATCCATTTTGATTAAAGGAATTCTTCCCATGAAATATCTTCACACTATGATTCGCGTGACTGATCTCGACAAGTCTCTCGATTTTTTTACTCGCATTTTGGGCTTTGTTGAACAGCGCCGCCATGTGAGTGAAAAAGGCCGCTTCACATTGGTTTTTGTTGCATGCCCCGAAAGCCCAGAGTGCCCCGTTGAATTGACCTACAATTGGGATCCCGAAGTTTACACAGGCGGGCGCAGCTTTGGTCATCTCGCTTATCAGGTCGACAACATTTATGACTACTGCGAGAAGTTGATGAAGAATGGTGTGGTGATCAACCGCCCACCCCGCGAAGGCCGCATGGCGTTTATTAAAACGCCGGATGGAATTTCAATTGAAGTGCTGCAGGCCAATGACGCCTATTTGCCAGTGCAAGAACCTTGGGCTTCAATGCCAAACATTGGCAGCTGGTAATTACCAAATACCGTCCACACCATAAGCCTCATCCATACCCGGCCACGGTGGCATGGTGGTGCCAATGGCCGTGAGCGGTTCAGTGCCATCATTGCGGAATTGAAAATGAGTGCCGACTGGAATTGATATTGAAAGGCCGGGGTGGATTTGAACAATCTCTTCGGCCAATTCATTTTTGCGCCATATGCGGCCCCGCCCCGCCGTGAAATACCAAATTTCTTCCACAGTGCGATGCGCAACTGCGATTGAGATTTTTCCGACGGGCAAAGCAAACTGCGCCATCGAACTGCGCGCTGTGGTGGCGAGGATACGCACTTCAGAACCATCGGGGGCGATGGCATCTGCATCTTTAGAAATTTGGCGGGTGATAAAATTTTGCATTTTTAAAATGAATGGTGCGCCCTACGGGAGTCGAACCCGTCTTTACAACGTGAAAGGCTGTCGTCCTAACCGATAGACGAAGGGCGCACTGGGGCGGTCTATATAAAGGTTCGCAGAGGATTGCAAGTGCGCCCTTTTGACTTATCGAGTTTGATTTTGGATGGGCAAAGATAACGTTGCGTTAACTGGCTCAAATTGTGGCCGTGTTGCCTCTTGCGCCCAAAATTGGCACCAGAAAAATCACAAGAAACACCACATTGATCAACGCGTTTGCAGGCGCACCGGCGACAACTGATCCGATACTATCGGTCACGAACCAAGTTAGAAGACTTGTTAGAATGATCGAACCGGCCAACTTGGGTTCTCTTAGATAGAGTTTTGAGGCCACCTGATAAATCATCAAACCCCAACCCATCATCAAGCCACCCGTAATTGCTGAGAGCAGCCGTGTTGCCGGAGCTTCCATAGTCGGCAATCCATCAAATGGCCAAAAGGCCAAATCAACGAACATTCCATTAAGGCCCGCCGTCAAAGGAAGGGCCGCCAATGAAACGATGGGGCCAAATAAGATTACAAATATTGCCGCGTTCTTTAGCCACTTCTGTCTCATTACTTCGGTCATTTATGTCTCCATTGTTCATTCAGTATCGACGCATATGACTCTGAAATGCGTGCACAGCAATTACTGGGGAGGTAAGTGTTTCTTGCAGTGACCGTGCTATTGATGTCTGTAAATTCAAGGATTGCGACGATGACAAATAATTTTGGAATGGCCCTCAAGATATGGCGAGCGCGTCGGAATATGAGTCAGCTCCATCTTGGTGCGGAAGCCAATGTCTCATCCCGCCACATTGCATTTTTGGAAACGGGGCGCGCCAAACCAAGTCGAAAGATGGTGGGCCAGCTTTCAGACGCGTTGTCAATTCCACGCGCTACACGAAACGAACTTCTGATAGCGGCTGGATTTTCTGCGACCTATCGCAGCCAAGCCTTGGACACCGAGGACATGCTGCATGTGCGGGCAGCTGTGGACTGGACATTGAAACGCCACCACCCCTATCCTGGTTTTGCCCTTGATCGACATTGGGCTATCGTTGCTGCAAATCTTTCGGGAACTGCATTGCTGGCCAATGTTGGATTGAGCGTTGGTGATAGTTTGTTAGCGGCCATGCTTGAGAGTGATAGGCTCAAAACTGCAATTGAGAACTGGCCAACTTTTGTCAGATATTTGGCGGCAAGGCTTCGGACAGAAAGTATTCATGTGGGAGGCGACCCCGTTCTCGATGCAGCTGCCAAAGCGCTAAGCGCTCAAGCGCCAGTTGAGAAACAAACTGATTCATCTCCACTACCCGCTATTGTTGCAACACGTCTGCGGGTTAACAATCAAGTCATGTCATTCTTCTCTACAATTGCGCAGTTTGGCACGGCGGAAGATATTGCACTCGCCGATCTGAGAATTGAACTGTTGTTTCCTGCCGATGAACTTACAAAGAATTTATTGGCGAGTTGATATCATCGCGGCATCTTCGATCTGGAGAGATGGAACACGCTTGGCACCCCACTCGTCCACAACCAGTCTTCCGGCGATGTGGATGGGGTGATTGCGCTCGGAAAGCAGCAGTTCACCGAGTTCCGTTCCCAAAGCCCTAAATGCAATGGCTTTCAGCTTTGTGCCGTCACTGGCCACTAAAGTGCAGCGCACATGGTCGGTTCCCACGCGGTCGGCATAGGTTACGCGGTGAGAAGGAAAAACAAACATGGGAGAAGGATGGGCCGAACCATAAGGACCGGCTTGTTCTAACAACTCTATGAGATCGAGTGTCGCACCTGAGGCCGTTAACGCACCATCCACCGCGAGGAAAGGTTCACGCAGAGATTCGACTTCGCTGCTCAATGATTCGTCGAGGAATTGACGAAGTGCACCTAATTTTTCGATTGGAACTGTAAGCCCCGCTGCCATGGCGTGACCGCCACCTTTGGTGAGGATGCCTGCTTCCATGGCAAGGCGCACGGCTTTGCCCAGATCAACGCCTGTGATCGAGCGACCAGAGCCCGTAGCCAAACCAGTTTTCGCATTCATCGCCAAAACGAGGCTGGGTATGCCGAAACGATCTTTGAGGCGAGACGCAGCAAGACCCACCACGCCGGGGTGCCAGCCATCAGCGGCGACCACGACAATCGACGGTTTCTTTTCTTTACCCATGGCGGCATCAGCTTGCGCATAGGCTTCATCGACAACACGAATTTCGATGATCTGGCGTTTACGATTCATCTCATCAAGACTCCGCGCCAGAGCATGCGCTTCGCCTTTGTCATTGGTGGTGAGCAATGCGAGAGCTTCATCAGCATGGCCGATGCGGCCTGCAGCATTGATGCGTGGGCCTAATATGAAACCGAGCGCATAAGTGTCAGGCCTTTTTTTCAAACCGCCTACATCAGCGAGTGCGGCGATGCCTAAGTTCTCACGCCGTGCCATAATTTTTAAACCTTGGGTGACGTAAGCGCGATTCAAACCTTTGAGCGGCACGACATCGCAGATGGTGGCGAGAGCGACCAGCTCTAACCATTGCAGCATGTTGGGTTCAGGGCGTTGTTCGTTATAATAACCAGCACTGCGCAAATCTTTGTTCACAGCGGCAATGAGGATCATCACCACGCCGGCTGCACAGAGATGGCCGAGACCGGAGATATCATCTTGGCGGTTGGGATTGATCACAGCGTAGGCATGCGGGAGCTCGACGCCCGCTTGATGATGATCGACGATGATGGTGACGAGGCCCAAGTCTGCTGCGTGGGCCAGTGGATCATGCGAGAGCACACCGCAATCGAGCGTGAGCAACAGTTCAGTGCCCTGCTCTTTTAAAACGGAGACGGCCTTTTCACTGGGACCATAACCTTCTGTTACACGGTCTGGAATATAAACATGTGCATCATGGCCAACAGCACGGAGGAAACGCAGTAGGATTGCGGCAGAGGAAACCCCGTCCACATCATAGTCGCTGATAATGCCGATTGATTCTTTGTTGGTGATGGCTTGGGCTAAACGCGCTGCACCTTTTTCCATATCCATCAAAGCCGATGGTTGCGGCATGAGCGAACGCAAGGTGGGATTTAGAAAGGCTTCGGCTTGTTCAAGCTCTACACCGCGCGCGGCCATAACGCGGCCAAGGATTTCTGGAAGATCATTTTTTTCAGCAATGGCATGGGCCAAGCGTTGATCATCCAAACGGGCAATCCAGCGCTGGCCTTTGATAGAGGATTCGATATCGAGGAATGCGAGTTTAGTGTTCACTCGCCACACCAAAATCTGTCATCCCGACGAAAGTCGGGACCCAGAAACCCGAGCTCGGTGCTTGTTGAAAGTCTGGGTCCCGACTTTCGTCGGGATGACTGTATAAATGAATTACAGTCTTTCAATTCTAATCACGCGTGGAGCTTTGGCCACATGCCCATCTTTCTCAATGCGCTCTATGGCTTTGTGGATTGAGACTTCTAATGTGTCGTGGGTGATCAAGATAAACGATGCTGTTGAGCGATCTTCGTCCTTATCTTTCTTGCCGCGCTGCACGATGCTTTCGATAGAGATTTTGGCATCGGCAAGAATGGTGGCTATTGCCGCAACAGCGCCGGGTTTGTCGTGCAATTCTAAGGACACATAGAACCCGCCCTCATGCACTTTTTGTGAAGCGGCCTTGAATTTTTTCAAATCTTTCGCAGGTACACCAAAGGCCGGACGCATGTTGCCACGCGCAATGTCCACAATATCAGACAGCACTGCTGATGCTGTGGGGTGTGAGCCTGCGCCACGGCCTTCCAACATCAAATCACCGACGAAATCACCTTTCACGACAACAGCGTTAAACACACCGTCCGTATCAGCAACGGAAGTGCCTTTAGGAATGAGTGTGGGGTGGACCCGTTGCTCAATACCGCCTTCATGGGCCACGGCCACACCGAGTAGCTTTATCTTGTAACCCAGTTCCTCAGCATGGCGAATATCTTCCAGCGTGATCGCTTCGATGCCTTCAATGCGGATGGAAGGGAGATTGACTTCCGTGCCGAAAGCCAGCGAAGCGATGACTGCGAGTTTGTGTGCGGTATCAAATCCACCCACGTCAAATGTGGGGTCCGCTTCGGCATAGCCAAGGGCTTGAGCTTCCTTCAGCACATCGTCGAAGCTTCGGCCTTCATTGGCCATCTTGGTGAGAATATAATTGCAGGTGCCATTCATTATGCCGAAGATTTTTTTAGAAGAATTTCCAGCTAGGCCTTCACGGAGGGCTTTAATAATTGGAATGCCACCAGCCACTGCCGCTTCGAAATAAAGCGCTACGTTCTTAGTTTCGGCAGCTCGCGCTAAATCAGCACCATGATGAGCGAGCAAGGCTTTATTAGCAGTGATGACATGTTTGCCATTGGCGATGGCGGCTTCCACAGCGTCCTTCGCAGGACCCGTATCGCCACCGATCAGTTCTATAAATACATCAATATTCATAGATTTGGCCAACGCTACGGGATCGTCAAACCATTCCAAACCTGCCAGATCATGCTGCCCACGGGTTTTGCCTTTGTTGCGGGCGCTGACGGCGGTGACTTTCACTGGCACGCCTGCCCTATTAGCGATGAGCTCAGCGTGGGTTTTTAGAATGTCGAGAACGCCCGTTCCCACAGTGCCTAAGCCAGCAATGCCTAATCTTAACGCGTTTGTCATAGTTATGCCTGAGTTGATGTTGGTCGTCTTATGGCGATAAGGCGTCGATTTGGCAAGAAAGGCCCTTGCCCTCAACCGTGGCAGGATTAAATAGGATAGAATGACGGATTCAAAGACCCCAGCGCCAAATGATTTTAAACTTCCGGACCCCGTGAAGCTGATGCAGAATCTTGCGCAGGTTTTCTCGCGCGCTTCGGACATTGCCAAGCAAGTGGCCGCACGGCCCGATTTGCAGAAAGCTGAAAATGACGCGCAGATTTTGCCCATGGAGCAAGTGGCAAAAACTCTGGGAGCGTTGACGAATTACTATACGGGCGATCCGCAGAAGCTGATGCAAGCGCAGATGAAGCTGTGGTCCGGTTATTCAGCGCTGTGGCAGGGGGCTTGGTCGAAAGCGATTGGTCAGCCGACTGAACCGATGGCCGTGCCAGCGCGGAATGATAAACGCTTCAAAGATAAAGACTGGCAAGAAAATGCCGTATTTGATTTTCTGAAGCAGGCCTATCTCATTTCGTCCAAATGGGCGGTCCAGATGGTGAATGATGCTGATGGTTTGGATGAGCACACCAAGCTGAAGGCCAAGTTCTATGTGGAGCAGATTGCCAACGCTGTTTCGCCTTCCAATTTTGTGTTTTCCAATCCCGAAGTTTTAAAGGCCACTCTGGCCAGCAATGGCGCAAATCTTATCAGCGGCATGGATAAGCTGGAGCGTGATTTCAAATCGCCGGATGGTCGCTTGCGCATTAAGCAAACTGATACAGAGGCCTTTGAAGTGGGCCGCAACATTGCGCTGACGCCAGGCAAGGTGGTGTTTCGCAATGATGTGTTTGAGTTGCTGCAATATGCGCCCACAACTGAAACTACATTTGAATATCCGCTTCTAATTTCCCCGCCATGGATCAACAAGTTTTACATTCTCGATCTCACCCCACAGAAATCATACATCAAGTGGTGTGTGGATAATGGCATCACCGTGTTTGTTATGTCTTGGGTGAATGCTTCTGATGCGCGGGGGCGCAAGAGTTTTTCAGATTATATGCGTCAAGGGTTTTTAACCGCGATTGATGAAGTGCAGAAAGCCACGGGCGCCAAGAAGGTCAACACTGTTGGCTTCTGCATTGGTGGCACATTGGTTGCGGCCTCATTGGGATATATGGCTGCAAAAGGCGACAACCGTGTGAGTGCCTCCACATTTTTCACCACACAAGTGGATTTTGAAAAAGCCGGCGACCTGTGTGTTTATGTGGATGAAGAACAAGTGAAATGGATTGAAGGCCGCATGGAGGATAAAGGTTATCTTCCCGGCAACCGCATGGCTGATGCTTTCAATTTGCTGCGCGCCAATGATTTAATCTGGTCCAATGTGGTCAATAACTATTTGCTTGGCAAAGACCCGATGCCGTTTGATCTTTTATATTGGAATGCCGATTCAACGCGTATGCCTGCTGGCGTGCATTCGTTTTATTTGCGCGAATGCTACATGAATAATAAATTGTCGAAAGGCACAATGGTGCTCGACAATGTGCGCATTGATTTGAGCAAGGTGAAGGTTCCGGTTTATAATTTGGCCGCGAAGGAAGATCACATCGCCCCCCTGCCCTCCGTGTTCAGGCTTGGACACTATATGGGTGGACCGACGAAACTGGTTGTGTCTGGGTCCGGTCATATCGCGGGCGTGGTCAACCCGCCTGCGGCTGGCAAATATCAATATTGGACCAATGATAAAGGTGCTGACACGCTGGAAGAGTGGCTGGATGGTGCCACGGAAACTGCAGGATCATGGTGGCCCAATTGGCTCGAATGGATTTCCACAAAGAGCGGCAAAAAAGTGCCAGCCCCTGTGCCTGCCGATAAGGGTTTAGGCGATGCGCCGGGCGAGTTTGTGCGCGTTAAAGGCGATTGATCACCACGTATCTTGGCAAGTTGTGGGCAGCGAGCTCATTTGCACAACTGGCCCTTTTTTGGACCACTGACCGAGTGCCGCTTTTGCGCCGTTCACTTTGTTAAAATCAAAATGCACGGTTTCGCGGTTATCATATTTCCAATTTTTGCAGAAGGTGGTGCGCTGTTGCGCCATGTTCCATTTGCCACTGGCGATTTGCTCTTTGAAACCCGGCCAGCCTGTGGACATGGCCAGCCAGCAATAATCGATGAGGCCTTTCTTCTGGAGGTGAGCACAGGTAGCACCGCTGCCATAGGCACCAATTTTATAGCCGGTTTTGCTGGCGGCTAAAGTTTCTCTGGCCTCGCGGAAATAATGCTCGACCAGTGGCAAAATATCGGAAGCGTGAATTTCCGGCACAGGTTTTTTGAAGATGTTGTGATAGTGGCGGAAGCGCTCATAGAATTTTATGTGCTTGCGGAAGGTTGGATCAGCAGAAAGCAAGCGGTGTTTTCGAGCTTTAGAAACAACGCCCCCCTTATTCACCGCATATTCAAACACCGAATCCTTGATGGTTTGATCGACACCATCGACGGCGAAATAAATTGCTGAACCCGCTGGCTGGCCGTTGGCTTTTGCCAAAGCGATGGCGCGCGTTGCGTCCAATTTTCCGCGGGCGCGATCGATAAAAGTTTCAGGATCATCATTGCCGTTTTGAAAAATGCTCACAATGCTGAGCCCTGCCCCAATGATCGCATCTGATTCTTTCGGCAATAAAACGCGGCAGCTGATGATGCCATCTTCTGGCCAATCAAAATAGCGAGCGATAGTTTTAACGCCGATCACCTTGAAGGCTTCGGTGCCGGATTTGCCGCTGAGCGTATGGATTGTTGTGATGGGCTGGGAGAGGTCAACCGCCGTCATGCCGGGTTGGGTATTACAGGTGGGTGCTGCGTGACCAGAACCATTGGCAACGCATAACAAAAATAAAGTTGCAAAGACCCTAACCATTTCTCATTCCCCAGCCTAACTGTTGAGCAACGATATTTGGTTTTTAGTAAAAATAAAAGGCCGCCCAAATGAGCGGCCTCTTACATCGCAATTTATCAGCCGTTGGCAGCACGTTTCAAGGCAGGCTTGGCATGATAGGCTTCGGCCAGAAGACCCGTGTCTTGATGGCCACGATAAGTGATAACTTTATCATCTTTGAAGGTGATTACATGCACCCAGTCATTTTCACCAGCCACACCACTGTCGTTCATCACCCACTTGGTATGGCCGATTACACAAACAGTGTCGTCAGACGCCACAAATTTTTGAACGGCGAAATCTTTTAATTGTTGAACTTCGTGAAGTGTTTTGAAAAATTCGTTAACACCAGCTTTGCCCTGGCGAATGCCGGCCATTGGCACATCATGCGGGCGACCAACCATGCCCCATGATACATCGGGTGAAAGAATGTCCATAAGCGGTTGCATGTCGCCGCGCCCGAAACCAGCATAGGCATCTTGAACTTTTTTCAAATTTTCGTTGCTCATTTTGTCCTCCATTGTGTTGATGAGACAACATTGCGCCTTTGGGTGTTCAAGCACATGAGGAAGATTCCCTAGGTGGGGCCGCACAGCCCATGCTCAATGGCAAAGAGAATGGCGGCACCGCGTGTCTTAACGCTTATCTTTGAAAAAATACTTTGCGTGTGATTATCGACGGTTTTGGGCGAGAGGCCAAGTTCGCGGGCGATTTCCTTCATGGTTTGGCCTTTGGCAATGGCGCGCAGCACGTCATATTCGCGAGCGGTCAGGCCATTTGGCAAATTGCTCTGCTGGCGCACAACATGGCCCGCGGCGGCAAGAACTGCTGAGGTTGCTGTGGCATCAAGTTTGCCTTGGCGCATTTCAAGTTTGAGTGCTTCTGCCACTGCTTTTGGCGAGAGGGCTTGTCGATGGGGTCTTGCCTCAATTTTATTTTTGTAGGCTTCCGCTGCCGCCAAAATCTTGCTCGATAGATTTAGAGATGCAACTGGTGCGTTGCGGTGATAACCAGAACCATCAAGCCGCTCATGGTGCTGGCCAACGATATGGGCCAATGCCGAGAAAGCTTTTGACTGCGATAAGATTCGTTCGCTGTAATAGCCATGCAATCGCACCTGTTCCCATTCCAACGCATTAAAGGCTGAGGGTTTCATCCAGATGCGGGTGGGAATGGCAACTTGGCCGAGATCATGCAGCAATGCGGCATAGCCAATTTGGGTTATGTCTTGGGCCGGTAGCTTGCAGTGCTGTGCAGCCTGTTTGGCGAGTGCGCTGAGGGCGCGCGAATGCCCCAATGTAGTGGGCGATTTCAAATCGGCGAAATCGGCCATGGCCAAAAGACCTTGTTCAAGTTGTTCGCTTGAAAGCGGCTGTTGAGCTTCGGGTTCGAGATTGATGACATCTTCCCAATTTGCACTTTCTAAAGCCTTAGACAGCTCGTCATAGTATTCGATGAAGCGTGCCAGAAGTTTTGGTTCATAGGCCGTGCCACTGCGCGCTTGCAGTTTTACTAGGCTTTCGGCCTTACCGAATGCCGCTTCCATTGCGATGGCATCTTGAACCAATGAGACAATTCGCACGGGCAAAAAAACCGCCTCACCTTTTAAGCCATTGGGCAGGCCACGCCCATCCCAGCGCTCATAAAGCTGGCCAAGATTGCTCTGCACTTCAGAGCCAAGCCCCAATCTTTCGGCCAGCCTTTGAGCAACTTCGCAATGGCCAGAAAGATTTTCTAGGCTGGTATTTTTGCTGCGGGCCAAAGCTCGCAATGTTCCAACAGCCATGGCGAGCAAGCCTTTATCTTGTTGGCTTTCGCGCAGATGGGTGAGAATCAGGCGTAGCATTTCACTGGCACGACCAGGATCTATCAATGCAAATTCACGGCGAAACTTAATCTCATCTCCGAGCAATAAGGCCATGCTCGCAGTATCGGCGTTGCAGCCGAGATATCGCAACAACGCTTGAAAGTAAATTTGCGAAATCTGATCTCGGCCTAATTTTAACGCGTGGCCAAATCGGGTTGCCATCACACAAGATTTGAGGGCAAAAGCCATGGGCTGGCCTGTTGCCAAATCAGCCGCCATTGAGAGTGCAACCAAAATGTCGCCGCGCCGGATGGTTGAGATTGAATCCTTGACCATGTCTAAACTTAGCCCAACGAGCAGAAAAATGAACAAAAAAAGGCCGCCCCGAAGGACGGCCTTTTTCGTATATGTAAAATTAACGCTTCGAGAACTGGAAGCGGGCACGGGCTTTTGCACGGCCATACTTCTTGCGTTCCACCACGCGGCTGTCGCGGGTGAGGAAGGCGCCTTTTTTGAGAACGGCACGAAGGGCTGGTTCAAAATTCGTAAGCGCACGGGAAATGCCGTGACGCACTGCACCGGCTTGACCCGAAAGACCGCCGCCACAAACAGTGCAATCCACATCCATTTCGGACATGCGATTTACGGCGTTCATCGGTTGGGCCACGAGCATACGCAGCACTGGACGTGCAAAATATGTCTCGATTGGTTTGCCGTTTACAGTGATCTTGCCTTTGCCGCGTTTAATCCAAACTCGAGCAATAGCGTTCTTGCGGCGGCCCGTTGCATAAGCACGGCCCTTAGCATCGATTTTTGGTTGCACGGGAGCTGCAGGTGCAGCGCTGGTGCCTGTTGCAGCAGCAGCCATGCCCATGGCCGCGCCCAAATCTGCGAGTGATGTTGCTTCAGCCATGTTTTTAGCCTCTCGGAGCGTTCTTGGCGTTCATAGCCAAAATATCGAGTTTCTTAGGGTTCTGTGCTTCATGCGGATGCTCAGCACCCTTATAAATACGCAGGTTTGTCATTTGTTGGCGCTTCAATGAAGCACCTGGCAACATGCGTTGCACAGCGAGTTCAAGAACACGCTCAGGATTTTTGCCATCCAAGAACTGGTGCGCATTGCGCTCCTTGATACCGCCAGCAAAGCCAGTGTGCCAATAGTAAGTCTTGTCTTGGCGCTTCTTGCCTGTGAAGGCAATTTTTTCGCAGTTGATAACGATGATGTTATCACCGCAATCCATGTGCGGCGTGAAGGTTGGCTTGTGCTTGCCGCGAAGACGGTTAGCGATAATCGCAGCAAGGCGACCCACAACCAAACCTTCAGCGTCAATCAGCATCCATTCCTTTTGAATTTCCTTGGCTTTCGCCGAATAGGTCTTCATGGTTTGATCTCTTTGATGTGACAAAATGAAATCGCGCCTGAAAACCAGACGCGGTGTGGGCTGCCTATAGCTTTCAGTTTGCGCAACTGTCAAGAAAAACTAATAAAATCATACATTTTTTTAATGAGGTTTTATGTTACCTCATTAATTGAGTTTTTGCTGGAAGCGATAACGAGACTGGCGTAACTTAATCGCAGAGGACCAAAATGCGATCCATTCACTACAAGGCTGTTGCGGCTGTTGTCGTTTGCACTTTATTTTCAGTGCTGCCTATCTTTGCCCAAACAACAACCCCGGCGGCACCCATTGTCGTGCCTGCACCGGTTGCTCCTGCAGTAACACCCGCAGCGCCTGCCACCTCCACGCCTCCAGCTGTTGAAGTGCCCCAATCCGGCGCTGTGACCGATCCGAGTGCTGCCGACACCCAAGGTGGCGAAGACGGTGGTGTTAGCATCGGAGAAATTCCCAACGTTGAGACCGAAGAGCTCACTGCTGAAATAGCTCGAAAAGCATTGGATGCTTA
>JANPGD010000144.1:0-7827 GCA_031423845.1 Hyphomicrobiales bacterium
TCATGGGTGGCGGCACCACACGGGTGGGAGACCCTTCAGGGCGCGATGAAAGTCGCAAGATGCTGACGCTGGAAGACATTGAAGACAATAAGCGCGGCATTCAGCAGGTTTTTGATAAGTTCCTCAAATTCGGTTCGAACAATACAGATGCTATGATGGTGGATAATGCTGAGTGGCTGACCACGCTCAACTACCTCGACATGCTGCGCGATGTGGGCAAGCATTTCAGCGTGAACCGCATGTTGGCGATGGACTCTGTTAAGCAACGCCTTGAACGTGAGAGTGAGTTTTCGTTCATCGAGTTTAATTACATGGTGCTGCAAGCGTATGATTACTCCGAACTCGCGCGGCGTTATGGCTGCAATTTGCAAATGGGCGGTAGTGACCAATGGGGCAATATCGTCAACGGTATTGATCTTGGTCGCCGTATGGGTACGCACCAACTCTATGCGCTCACGTCGCCGCTGATCACTCTGTCGTCAGGTGCAAAGATGGGTAAAAGCGCCAATGGTGCCGTGTGGCTGAATGCAGACATGAAAAACCCCTATGACTATTGGCAGTTCTGGCGCAACACAGAAGATGCTGATGTGGGGCGGTTTTTGAAATTGTTCACGACTTTGCCGATGGATGAAATTGCGAAGTTGGAAGCGCTCGGTGGCGCTGAAATTAACGAAGCCAAGAAAGTTTTGGCCAATGCTGCAACTGCAATGTTACATGGTGCAGCGGCTGCCCAAGATGCTGCCGAAACGGCGCGGAAAACTTTTGAAGAAGGCGAATCTGCGGCTGGCCTACCCACAATTCAAATGGATGTCTCAAACGGCGTCAGTATTCTTTCGGCCTTAGTGCAGGCTGGTTTTGCAAGTTCCAATGGCGAGGCAAAACGGTCCATTCAAGGGGGAGCGATCAAAGTCAATGATGCCGCAGTAACGGATGAAAAAATGACGTTGTCTTTGGCACATCTTGGAATTGAAGGTGCAATCAAGCTTTCAATGGGTAAAAAGAAACATGTGTTGGTGAAGCCCTAAGCTTCATCAATTCACGACACTGCTTTTTGAGGTATTCTTGCGAAAATCAAAGAACCTTCGAAAGAGTCCCGGGGCAAGAACTGATACGGGGTTGACGCGCACGTTTGGCTTTGCGAGTGACCCACTCATCGCATAGGTCATGCCAAAGATGCCTTCATTATTGTTGCCCCCCGTTAAGATATCTCCGATGAGCGGCACATCATTAAACACACCACTTAAGCCGCATACAGGGATCACTGTTCCTGTGATATCCAGTGCGCCGTCGGCCTTGCGGATGACGCCACTTGCCGTGGCGCACATGTCTGTTCCACGCAAGGTTACATCACCCATTCGAACAAATTGACCATCAATCGCAAATGGCATGAAAAGCTTTTTGAATGTTAGGCCATCTTTACGGGGGCCCGATTTTTTAGGTTTTCCTCGTTGGTCGAGCTGCGCCAATGCCGCTTCATTGCGCACTTCAAAGTTTTCAACCTGCAACCGGGCATTCCGTAGAGGCGACCCAGGTTGATTGGAAATGAGTGCTACAAATTGTAAATTTCCACCTGCCATTTTCGAATAGAAGTTTGCGGCACGAATGGCAGACCCACCATCGGTGGTGCTAACTTTGAGGTCGCGTCCTTCGGCAAGAGGAGTCACTTTAATTGTTATGGGCTGGCCACTCAGGAACTGTCCGGTGATATCGGCTGCTGCGATTTTTCCCGCTCTGGCGCGCAGTATGGCCGTCACACCATCAACAGCTTCACCCCGAAAAGCAGTGACATGACCGAACTCAGCTTTCAAAGTAAAATCTTGTCCACCTGTATCAGTCGCTTCAGTATTTTTTCCAGCCGTTTGAACGGGTGAAATTAGATTTTTAATATAGGGCCTAGCATCAAAATTCTTGCCCTTTATATTAAGATCGGTGGTGCCGTCGCCGGGGACCACATGAGCCGAAAACACATTGTCTTCGTCCAGACGAATTTCGTCCATGGTCACGGATGAAAGTTTTCCGCCTTTGGCTATGGCAATGTTGCCTTTCAAATGCAGACCCTCACCATCAAGTTTGAAGTCAGTCACTTTGCGACTGCCATCCTTATTTGTTGTGAGATTGAACGATGCTGAAGTTCCTTCGATTGCCTCGCGTTTCCAACCCACTGCTGTCAGCTTCATTTTAATTGCAGATAGATCGGCATTCACTTCAACCTGATTTTCTCCAGTTTCAGTTTGCGAAATTGTAGCCTCCACAGGCATTGGACCGGAAATATAGTCAGTCAATTTAATGCCCATTTTTTCGCGCAGTTTTTCATCAAGCGTCGCCACAATTTTCGAAACTGCCGATCCACCATTTCGTGGCTTTTCCCACGATATCTTGGCGGGCAATCCGTTCACTTTTGCTGGGCCTGAAACCACTATTTTATCGGCAGACATTTCAACTGCTAATTCACCATCGGACAAGTTGATGCCGGGCAAGACATCAGCCACTTGCGCATTGCTGATGCTAACTGCCGTTTTTAATTGCACGCGAGATTTTGGCACGTCTTTGATCAACGGGAACTGGAGGTTAATTGTTGCGTTAGTGGTGCCTTGTAGCTTTGGCAAAGTTTTGAAATCGGATTTCACCAAATTGAGATCTGGGTGACCCGCTAACTCCAGCATGGCGTCAATTGGGGATGTCAAATCGAAGGCAAAAATACCCGGCACTTCTTCAGACATAATATTGTGCGCAGCAAAGCTGCCACGCTTCAAGGTTACAGTTTTTCCCGAACTTAGAACCGTCTGGCCAGCCGTGATTGTCAAATCAAAATCATTGTCTTTTTGATGCGCTTCGGCTGATGCATTTTCAAGAATTGGCATATTTTTGTAATAAGTGGTCGAAACTTCCCGCAGCGAGAAAGCGAGATCGACCGAGTTGTCTGGCATATGCCGATCAGCTTGGGCCTGAACAAGTGTATCAACAGGCAAATTGATTTGGAATGTTCCTTCGGACACACGTCCATCGACCACATGTTCTGTTACCCAGTTTCGTGATTTTGGAGCAACGATCGGAGGCCAAAGTTGCTTCAACATTTCCGCTGAAAGATCACGCACCCGGCCTGCTAATTGAATGCCCGGTGATTTTTCGCCCCCCGTCAGGATGCCCCGCAAACGCACGCCAGAATTGCCCGACATGACAACAAGGTCGTCAATATCCAAACGCGCTTCTTCGATGGCGGCCTTGCCAGCAAATTCAATTCGGTCAACCAAAACGGTTCCTTTAGAATTGCCCTGCGCATTGAGGCTCACATTTTTTGCTTTGATTGCAATATTAAGGGCAATCAATCGGCCATCGTCAGCCCGCACCGGCACGATGGTTCCACCGACATCAGCACGCTCTCCGCCCACCAGCACGGAAGAATTATCAATGCTAAATTGTGTGGTTGCAGCATCATAGACCACACGCAAATTACCTTCATCAACAGCGATCGGACGCGCCAAATAATCAGGTAGGTTTATTTCACCGGCCGACGCCATGAGTTCAGCATTTCCTGACCGCACCACTCCGTTATCGCCAACTTCAAACTCAATGTGACCTGACAACGGAAATTTTACTTTGGCAAATTGCGAAAGGGCAAATATCTTGTCAGCAACATTGGCTGGCACCAGATTTTCTACAGTGGTGCTGACATCAAATGAATGCTTGGCGCGAACATAACTCGCTGAAATTTCCGCATGCCATGGTGCGCCAGCGCTTGCCACATCGGCTTTTGCTATGACCTGGAAACCCCCTGCAACTTTCTGAAACGTGAGGTCGGCTTGCGGGGCATGCCAGGTGGCAGAGTTAGCATCGTCAAACACACTTAATGTTGCTTGACTGATGCGAATGTTTTGCAGCGTCGAAAGTGTTTCTTTGCCTTCTGAAGCTGAAAGCATTGCAATTAGTCTTGCGCCACTTGTTTGGTTGGGAATTGCAGGCTTTGAAGCATCCGCATCGCCTTTGCCTTCGGCCGACACCGCACCATTAAAATTTTCGTCAATAACGATGGCTTCGCTGTCATTTGCAGCCTGCCCACCAACGCCCAAAACAATCGAACCATCCAAATTTCTTCTGGCGCTAATTTGTGGCCCAATTAACTCGAGACTTGTCGCGACGATCTTTCCCGAAATCAATGACGATGCTTCTAGGGCTACAGCGGCGCGTGGCGCACTCGCGAGCACTGTGCCATCGGCATCTCGCAAGATTAAATTTTGAAATCGCACATGGGGAACGTTGGTAGATTTATCCAATTCCAGAACGGCGTTACCCAGGCTCACTTTCATGTCAGTCAATTGAGCATTGATAGCAGATTCAATTTTACTGTTTAGAAACGCCATGGACACGGGTCCATTGCTCAGACGCCAGAAAAAAGCAGCGCCTACAATCATCACTACGGCCAAGACCGAGAGGATTGAGAGAACCGTTATTTTCATAATGTTGAGACGCAATCCGACCGTACCTCGACAATGCACAAATATTGAACAGACTTATAGCCGAAGCTCAGCCATATTCTTTAGTTATAATTGATTCCAATCCAGTCGTAATGGCCACCAAAGCTGGGCTAAAGCAAGGCAAGCTTTTGACTTTTCGCGCGTATTCGCTCTATGGTAGCAGGAACACAAAAATACCTTAGATTTCAGCCAGAGAATTTGCATGTTTTTCAAAAAGAAGAAAAAGAACCGTGAAATTCAGCAAACTGCTGCTGAACCTTCCTTTATTTCGCGTGATACCACGTTGGAGGGAAACCTCATTTGTGACGGAGAAATTCATATTGATGGCGCTGTGCGTGGCACAGTGCGGGCCCAAACATGCCTCGTAGAAGAAAACGGGGAAGTGCATGGCGAAATATTCGCTGATAATATTTTCATCCGTGGCCGTGTTATTGGTCCAGTCAGTGGTTCCAACGTTCACATACATGCTGGCGCCCATGTTGAAGGCAATGTGCTAAATGAGACTTTGACCATTGAAAATGGTGCCTATGTCTATGGTTCAATTCGCCACGGTGGAGCTCCCGCGCAAACTGGCGGGATTGTCTTAAATAATTCGGCATTGGGATTGCCTCCGATGAAAACGACAAGCACTGAAAGTGATGGCGAAAAAATTGATGACGTGCGCCCGCTTAAAGCCAGCAATCAGCTGCCTTAATTAGTCAATATCTTCAACGCCCTCAGGCCCGCCACCATGAATGCGCTGGGCGAGCGAGGCTTGGATAAAATCATCCAGTTCGCCACCCAACACCGCCGTTGGGTTTGTGCTGGTGAAGCCTGTGCGTAAATCTTTTACAAGCTGATAGGGCTGCAATACATAAGACCTAATTTGATGCCCCCAACCAATATCAGTTTTCTTGGCGTTGGCCGCATCTACCTTATCCTGCTTCAATTGCACTTCACGCTCATAAAGACGTGACTTCAACATTTTCATCGCTGTTGCGCGGTTCTTGTGTTGCGAACGTTCGGCTTGGCACGCCACGATAATGCCGGTGGGCATATGCGTTAGTCGTACAGCGGAATCTGTAGTGTTAATGTGTTGACCGCCAGCACCCGAAGCGCGGTAAGTATCGACCTTCAAATCGCTATCAATAATTTCAATGTTAATATTGTCATCAATCACTGGATAGGCCCAAGCCGACGAAAATGAGGTGTGGCGGCGGGCGTTTGAATCATAGGGCGATATGCGCACCAGACGATGCACGCCACTTTCAGTTTTCAATTTGCCGTAAGCGTTTTTGCCTTTGATTTGCAGAGTGCAAGACTTAATGCCTGCTTCTTCACCGTCGTGAATATCGAGCACTTCAACTTTATATTTATTCAGGTTGGCCCAGCGCACATACATGCGCATAAGCATTGATGCCCAGTCTTGGCTTTCGGTGCCGCCTGCCCCGGCATTGATTTGCAAATAGCTGTCATTGCCATCGGCTTCTCCCGAAAGCAGGGCATCGAGCTCAATTGCGGAGACATCCGTTTTCAATGCAAACAAAGCTTTCTCAGCTTCAATAACAATTGATTGATCACCCTCGGCGTCACCCATTGCAATAAGTTCAACACTATCAGAAATCGTGGTTTGAATGCGAATGATACCGTTTATGCGGGTGTCAAGCTCTTGTCTGCGACGCATAAGTTCTTGGGCTTTTTGGGCATCGTTCCAAATGCTGGGGTCTTCAGATTTGGCATTGAGTTCGGCTAATTCACGAATTGAATTATCCCAGTCAAAGATGCCTCCGAAGCAATCCTACGGACTGCTCGATTTCTTCTACCAATTTAATAATTTCTGCGCGCATGGTGTTGGCCAATCAAATCAAAATAATGTTGGTGCTCAATAGAGGCCATTGCCAGCAGACGTCAAGCCACCATCAGCGGGTGGTGGTGTTTCAACCGGTTGGGCCGGCGCTACCAAAACAACACCAGCCCCTGCATCTGGTGATGACGATGTCTTATCCGTACCGATAAAATTCGTATTGGTTGGGGGTTCATCGCCGGGCTTAAAGGCTTCAAGAATAACACCTTCACCTCCAAAAATTCCGCGTTGGCCAGAGTTCACTTGGATTGGAATGAGTTCGATGGCTCGCGGCACACGGAATGGAATAGCGGCCTTATCGCGCAACGCTAACCGCATAAAATCTGCAACAACAGGTGCTGCAACTTCGCCTCCGGTGCGTCCCTTGCCCATTGGTTTAGGATTGTCATAACCGAAATACACACCCACCGCGAGGTCGGGCGTGAAGCCCACAAACCATGCATCGCGCTCTTCGTTCGAGGTGCCAGTTTTACCAGCCACTGGTTTTCCAACAATCTGCACTTTCTTGCCAGTGCCGCGCTCTACCACACCTTCCATCATCGATGTGATTTGGTAGGCCGTGTAAGGGTTCATCACTTGCTCGCGTGTATCAATGAAATCGGGCTCTGGAGCATTGGGGTCGTAAGTGGTTTGCTTACATGCGGTGCAATCACGATTGTCGTGACGCCAAATGGTTTTACCATAGCGATCTTGAATGCGGTCAATTACTGTGGCTTCAACTTTTTTGCCACCATTGGCAATCATACTATAGGCCGTCGTCATTTTAAGAAGCGTGGTTTCCCCCGCCCCTAAAGCCATTGAAAGCTGCAATGGCATTTTATCATAGATGCCAAGGCGCTGCGCCAAATCAGCAATTTTTGTCATACCCAAGTCATCGGCCAAACGCACCGTCATGGTATTCCGTGATTGCTCAATTCCCCGGCGCAAAGTTGACGGACCGAAGAAATTCTTTTCGTAGTTCTTTGGTTTCCAAATGTCACCATTTTGTAATTTATACTCAACAGGCGCATCAAGCAGAACTGAAGCTGGTGAGTAGCCGTTATCCAACGCAGCGGCATAGACGATTGGCTTAAATGACGAACCGGGTTGGCGGAGTGCTTGTACGGCACGATTAAACTGGCTGTTGCCATATGAAAAACCACCAACCATGGCGAGCACGCGACCTGTGTGGGGGTCCATGGCGACCAGTGCGCCCTCAACATCGGGAATTTGCACGAGATGAAACTGATTAGGCTGACCAGAAGGGGCAACATAAATAATATCACCAACACTCAACACATCGCCGGTTTTCTTTATTGCTGGGCCGAGCTTTACACCATCAACGTATTTTCGCGCCCATTGGGTGAGCTGCAGCGGAATTGCGCCAGTCTCACGTTCACCCGCAAACTGTCCATTTGTGAGAAAAACGGGTTGCAAACCAATGGTTGCCGCCTCGTCAGTCACCTCAGTTACGATTGCAATGCGCCACGGAGACTCATCTGCCGGCACATGAATTGTCGATAAATATTTTGC
>JANPGD010000145.1:0-9208 GCA_031423845.1 Hyphomicrobiales bacterium
CGCCCTTCGGGCACCTTCTCCCACGTTAAGGAGCGCGGGCGAAGGGCATAAAGTTACTACCCTTCTCCCGTTTGTTCTTACAAATGGGAGAAGGTGCCCGAAGGGCGGATGAGGGCTCTTACTCACAGCCCCAAAGCCTTCTTCACCGCATCCACCATCTCCGCCTCAGGCACTGAAAACTGCGCCAGTCTCTGCGAAGCATATTCCTCACGCGATTCAATTTCGGATGCGAGTTCGGAACCGCGACGCAAATCTTTGATTTGCACTTCACCCTTGGTCTTCTCATCACCACCTTGAATGATCACCAACGGTGCGTTGCGTTTGTCAGCATATTTCATCTGCTTTTGCATGTTGGAGGTGCCGATATACATTTCAGCGCGGATGCCCGCTTGGCGCAGGGTTTGCACCAGCTTCCAATAATCGCCTTGGCGCTCTTTATCCATGACGGTGACCACAACCGGAGCCAGGGTATTCGATGCCTTGTTTTTCTTCAGGTGTTCGAGTGCAGAATAAAGCCGCGACACGCCAATAGAAAATCCGGTGGCTGGAACTTGCTGGCCAGTAAAGCGCGCCACAAGATCATCATAACGCCCACCACCACCGACGGAACCAAAGCGCACAGGCTTGCCGTCTTGATCTGCAGGAGTAAGTAACTCGCATTCGAAGACAGCGCCTGTGTAATATTCTAGACCTCTGACAATTGATGTATCAAATCGTATTTGGCTATTAGCAAATCCAGCCGCTTCGAAGAATTCATTCATCTGCCTGAGTTCAGAAATTCCCTCATCAAATGTCGCATTTTTAAAACCAAGACCGTCCAATGCATCAAGCGTTTTAATTCTATCGTATTGAATTGCGATGCTACCTATTCCATGTGCGGGGAAGTAGCCCACGAACAAACTAATTACTTTTTTTATTGAATCGGCCGGAAGCCCCGCACCGATTGTAAAATCACCGGACTCGTCTTTTCTACCTGGCCCTAACAGTTGCTCGACGCCATCTTTGCCAAACTTGTCCCATTTGTCGATAGCTCTCAGTACGGTCAGTCTTCTCCCAAGATTTTCTGGTCCACCGATTCCTAATTCCTCTAAGAGGCCGTCAAGTAGCTTTCGAGTGCTTACCTTTACTACATACTGCCCTTTTTCAATCCCCAACTTCTCCATCGTATCGGCGGCCATCATGCAGACTTCGGCATCGGCGGCTGGTGAGGAGCTGCCTACGGTGTCGGCATCGAATTGCATGAATTGTCTGTAGCGGCCGGGGCCGGGCTTTTCGTTGCGGAACACCCAGCCTTGGCGATAGCTGCGGAATGGCGTTGGAAGTTTTTGCGCGTTCTCGGCCACGTATCTGGCCAGAGGTGCGGTGAGATCATAGCGCAGGCTTAACCACTGCTCATCGTCGTCTTGGAAAGAGAACACACCGGCATTGGGTCGGTCTTGATCGGGCAGAAATTTGCCCAAAGCTTCAGTGTATTCCACGAAGGGTTGCTCCACTGGTTCAAAACCGTAGGATTCATAAACACCTTGGATGGTGGCCAGCATGGCGCGAAGGCCCCGAATTTCATCCGGCCCCACATCACGAAACCCTTTAGCCACGCGGGCCTTGGGCTTGAAAGTTTTCTTTGAGTTGTCCATGGCGGCGGGTTTAGTAGAAAGAAAGCGAATAGTGAACAGGAATTCGCTTCTTACTTATCCCGCACCACAACCTGATTTTGTTCACCCAGACCTTCAATCCAGATTTTCATCTTATCGCCGGGCTTTAAATATTTTGGCGGTTTCATGCCCATGCCCACACCGGGGGGTGTGCCTGTGGTGATGATATCGCCGGGCATCAATGTGAAAAATTCGCTTAGATAAGCCACTATGTGCGCGACACCGAACACCATGGTGGAGGTGTTGCCCGTTTGCACGCGCTTGCCGTTCAACTCTAACCACATGTTTAAGTTCTGCGGGTCTTTCACTTCATCAGCCGTCACCAGCCACGGGCCGATGGGGCCGAACGTGTCGTAGGATTTGCCCTTGGTCCATTGGCCGGAACGCTCGGTTTGAAATTCACGCTCAGACAAATCATTGATGGTGCAATAGCCCGCCACATATTTCAGTGCGTCAGCCTTTTTGATGTTCTTCGCCTTGGTGCCGATGATCACACCCAGTTCCACTTCCCAATCACCCTTTTTGGATTTGGGTGGCAGAGTGACGGTGTCATTCGGGCCGGAAACGCAGCTCACTTGTTTGGTGAACACCACGGGTTCTTTGGGAATGGCCATGCCGGATTCAGCGGCGTGATCAGCATAGTTCAAACCGATGGCAATAAATTTTTGTGGGTTGGCCACGCAAGCGCCAATGCGCGGTTTGCCTTTTACAATCGGCAAGGTTTCGATGTTGATTTTTTTCAGCTTGGCGATTGATTTGGGCGAAATGGTTTTCCCACTAATGTCACTCACATGCGCCGAAAGATCGCGGATGCGGCCGTCCTTATCAAGAGTGCCTGGTTTTTCTTTGCCAAATTTGCCATAGCGCAAGAGTTTCATGTTTCAATCCCATTGTTTTGCCGACTCATGCCAGCGCGGTTCGTAGCCTGATTGTAAAATGGCAATGATTGAGGGCGGAGTCAAAACTTTACCTTCGGTCAGTGCGATAGATTTTGTATAACCGGAAAAAGACCAGAGTAGTAGGCGGTTGTTTTTGAGGGCGAAGAATTCGGAATCGATTTCTAGCATGGTGCCTTGGGGCCAAGAGCCCTCATCCGCCCTTTGGGCACCTTCCCCCTGAGGGGGAAGGATATAATTCTCGCCCTTCCCCCTCAGGGGGAAGGTGGCGCGAAGCGACGGATGAGGGCCTGTGGCTAAGCGTTCAACATGAAGTTGTTGATCAAACTCTTTGACTTTGCGATCACCTAAAAATTTCTTTGCATCCTTGCGGCGACAGAAAAAACACGGGCGGTGACCCGCCGCAAGTGCCGTCACCTCATCGAGAAAAAATAATGACGTGTAGCCCTTTCCCATGGGTTCGTGGTGCTGGTCTTTCCAATGCAAGTCGCAACAGATCCAATGGGTGCTTGCCCAGCGGCGTTTCCCGAGCGTTTGATCCTCACGATGAAACTTGCCACCACGATTGCCCATCATGGTGCCGCGCTCCGGTGTGGTTACGATTTCACCGCCGGGTTTTACGCGATTTTGCAGGGGCATTGACAGGCAACATATGCGTTGGGACCGGCATCAACAAATTATGCCTTCCAACTTTGGTGATATCCGTTTCGCCACAAAGCGCCATGCTGATATCTAATTCATTGCGAATGATTTCGATGGCGCGCGTAACACCCGCCTCGCCCGCTGCACCCAAGCCGTAAATATAGGCGCGTCCGATATAGGTGCCCTTGGCACCCAGAGCCATGGCTTTCAAAACATCCATGCCGGTGCGAATGCCGGAATCAAAATGCACTTCAATCTTGTCACCGACAGCATCGATAATCGGCCCGAGCATGTCAATCGTTGCAGGCGCACCATCAAGCTGCCTGCCTCCGTGGTTGGAAACTATGATCGCATCAGCGCCGAGCGATGCCGCAATTTTTGCGTCCTCAACATCATTAATGCCTTTGAGAATGAGTTTGCCATCCCATTGTTTGCGAATAAATTCAACCGATGTCCAATCCAGCGATTGGTCAAATTGATGATTGGCCCATTCATTCAGCGATGCAATGTCGCTCACATCTTTTGCGTGGCCGACGATATTGCCAAATTGCCGGTTCTTCGTTCCCAGCATACCAAAGCACCAAGCGGGCTTGGTCATCATGTTAAGAATATTTGAGAGTGTGAGTTTGGGAGGCGACGATAATCCGTTCTTCACATCCTTGTGGCGCTGCCCTAAAATTTGAAGATCCAGCGTGAGCACCAACGCCGAGCATTTGGCTGCTTTAGCGCGCGCGATAAGGCGTTTCACAAAATCACGGTCGCGCATCACATAAAGCTGAAACCAAAATGGCTTATCAACACGCTTGGCCACTTCTTCAATAGAACAAATGCTCATGGTGGAAAGCGTATAGGGAAGGCCGGCCTTTTGAGCGGCACGGCAGGCATGGATTTCACCATCAGCATATTGCATTCCGCCCGAACCAATGGGCGCAAAAGCCACGGGCATCGATGCCTCCTGGCCAATCATTTTGGTTTTCAGATTACGGCCTTCAATGTTCACCGCAACGCGCTGGCGCAGTTTATACTTGGCAAAAGCGGCAGAATTATCGAGATAAGTGCCCGTGGTGTATGACCCGGTATCACAATATTCATAAAACATCTTCGGCGCGCGGCGCTGATAAAGTTGGCGCAAGTCTTCAATGCTTGGGACTTTGGAAAGATTCATGGTTGTCTCGCTATTCTTTAATCTAGGTGAATAGCGCTTTGCTTAGAATTTTCCAATCACATTCAGGAACACGCCTTGGTCGTCATGCACCATATCGCGCAAATCATCAGAGAAGCTGCCGAAATTGTAGCCGATGCCCACTTTGAAGTTATCGCCAAACTGCCGGTAAATTGCAGCGAGGAAGGCATAGTCGGTGCTGTTGGTGGTGGGGGACCACAACATGCGACCTTCGATCAAAGCATCCCATTCATTCACGATATGGAAGTCGGCGCGGATGACCCCTAAATGAGCTTGCGAAGTTTCCCATGATGCCCCAGCAGTCCGGTCACGAGTCTTGCCGATGCGGAAGCCATATTTGGCACCAATGCTTAAGCTGCTGGTGAGATCGTAAGTGGCGTCGGCAGAGAAGATGTTGGATTTTTGTGCAGGGCTCGACGTGGTACCATCGACACCCACTTGGCCAGAGCCAGGATTGTCATAAACATAGGCATATTTCACCAGCGCGTTCAGGCGATCATTGTCGGCAGGGCGATAAGCAAAGCCAAATGAACCTTCGGCATAATCACTGTCGCGGGTTGAGTCCGTGGCATCGGCTTTGATCACATCGAGATTGGCGAGAGCACGCCAATCATCGGACATTTTTGCACCAAAGCCCGCTTGCAATAAGTAAGACATAATTTCGCTGGAGCCATCATCGGCAAAGTCATAGCGGGCTTCACCTTTGAGTTTTGCATCAATGCCATTTTCACCATGATAAGTGGCGGCCAGTGACGCGGCTTGACGATCAAAGTTTTTATTCTTCAGACCTGTCAAAGGATCAATGGTATTATCATAAACCCGACCAATTTCAGCTCCGCCATCAACCAACCACTCTGGAGTTGGGGTGTAGGTGATGCCATAAGTTTGGGTGACAGATCGGCGCGCACCAAATATGTCGAAATTGTCTTCTGCATGGGCCAACCATTCATCACCGATGCGCTTTCTTGCGCCAACGACAATAGTTCCCAAGTCTCTACCATTCAGAGCATATGGAATACTTGATGACGATGTGCGCGAAGCATCTAATCGGTAACCCAAATAGTAGCGATCATCCGCCGTTGGTTCATAGGCAAGGCCCACGGTGGCATCAATGCCTTGGGTGCCTTGAGAAATTTCGCCTGATGCTGTGATGCGGTCAGTGATTTTGGATTTAACGCCAACGCCCACACGATTATCAATTTTCATGGTGCCGGTTTGCGCCATCGTGGCTTGGCCGAACACATAGGCCTGCTTGTCGGCATCCCAAGTATAAATTAATTTAGCGCCTGCATCAAAACGGGTGCCATGTTCATCGGTCAGAGAGGCTGTGTTAGTTTTTTCAGTGTAGCGGCCATAAGGTTCCACTGTCCAATGATCGGACATTTTTGTCGAAAGTCTGGCGTCGCCTTGGCGATCGCGCTCGCCACCATTGGTGTCTGATTCACTATAGGTGACTTTGAAAGCGGATTTTTCGCCCAGCTTTAAATCAGCATCCACGCCCCAGACTTGGCGGGCTTTTGCAGCTTGCGTATCAACCGACGAGAAGCCTGCGCCATAATTTTCATAACGTGCGCCGACGTGGCCCTTAATACTGCCGGTGGTGAGTTCATCAAGCGAGACACCCGTCTCAATGCGCCACGCGGTCGCCTTTTTACCAACGGTTCCTGCTGCTGTGTTAGTTTGCAAACTCAAGCCGCCGTCAGCAGAATAAGTGGAGCCAAAGCCTGGACCATCGCTTTGGGCAACTTCAGCTTCAACGTAAGTCTCTTTCGATTTTTGCAAGCGAATATCTGCGCCATAGATTTTTTGATCGGCAGATTGTTCTTTTTCCTTCATGGCCGAAACGCCAACGCGCACATGATCACCAAGCCATGTTTGGGCGCGGCCACCAACAATGAATGCATTTCTATCCGTGGCTACGGGTGTATATTCATAATGAGCAACCACATAATTTTCATTACCGCCTGATGTCGTCGATGCCAGAGGACTGCGCAGGGTCAGTACGCCCAGAATATAATTAAACTCATAGTCATCGCGGTAAGTGAGCGTCTTGCGGTCCACCACCCAGCCCGTAATTGCGTTGCGGGTTTCGATGGTTATAGTTTCAGAGCCTTGTGTGATGTCTTGATGCTTTAAGAAATAGGCTGAACCGCCAGTGCCACGGAACACGTCATTCTGTGGAACAGTGCCAGGTTGGGCTGCATAGGCATCGCCCGAGATTTTGGCTTCGCCGTCTTTGGTCACGGCTTCGGAACGATAGACAGCATTGGCACCATAAAGCGCGCGTTCGGATTTCAGGAAATGTGTACCGGTGATGTTGGTGCGGAAATTACCCCACATCACCGAGCTTGGGCCTTTTTCAAATCGTATATAGAATTTGCCGCGCGTGGGTGCATCTTCAATTGCAGTCGAGTCGTCACCATAAACGGGGTAATAATCGTTGGTGTTGATGCGCTTTAAAAACTCTTTCGGGTTTTTGCCATCGAGGCCTTTGAACATGTTTTTCAAGCTGCCTTCACCGGTGTCAGCAGCGGCCGTTAAAATATATTGGCCCTTGATTTTTCCTTTTAGGTAGAAGGCCAAACGGCCACGAGTCCAAGTTTTGTCAAACTCATCTTTCGAGGTGTGTTCGACAATGCCATTGCCAAACTGATGCCCTGCTGTGAAATCGGCCAAGGCCACATAGAACCATTCATTTTCTGGCACTTCAATGGCGCGGCTGAACTCCATGCCGACGCCATTCTGCATCACTGCAATATCAATGGCATGGGCACCTGGTGGGAATATGCACTGCACAACGAAACCATTGCTGTCATCAACCGGAACAGGCTCACCCGCCACTGTGACTTCGTGGCCTTCAGGAATGTTTTTCCCGTAAACTGTGACAGCGCCACCGTAGACATTAATGTTACGAAGAGCAGTGCGATCATCGCCGTAACCGGGCGCTACTGCCGCTTCAGCTCTGGTTCCTTTCGGTAAAACTGTTTCAGTGCGGGCCAAGGCCAGACTGCGCGTTTCATCATAGCGACCATCAGCATCATAGACGCGCAGCACGTAATCCATCTCTTTTGGTGCATCGCTCGGCATTTGCCATTCGGCAGCACCCAGCTTTGAAATGGGCAGCACTGCAAAAGGTTTATCGGCGGATTCTTGTTCATGGTCGTAGATTCGAATTTCACCGCGAGCAATCCATGCCGCATAGTTGAAGCTGGCGAGGAAACGAATTGTTTCCCCTTTTCTATAGGAAACCTGTGGCGGGAACGTTGAAACATTCAATGTGGGCTTCACACCCAAACCATCAAACTTCACTTGAATGTCCATCTTGGCCAAATCGATATCGGTTTTATGAATGCTGTCAATAGAGCCCGTGCTGCCATCAACTTTGGTGCCATCAACACTGATCGAAAAAGGTAACTCCTCGGCGCAGGCTGGCAAGACAATGCCAAAACTTGCGACAATAGCGAGGCAAGCAACGCCACGGCGCAATACATTTGCAAATGCAAAACCGGTCATCATTTTTTCCTGTTTCATTTGCCCTCCTCCACACGTGAGGAGATTTTTAATTTATAACTGCAAGTGCCTGACTTCCACGCAAACTGCATGGTGTCTTCCAGCGTCGAAAGACGTGCGTCAGCCAAATCTGTATCGTCGTTATCACGGTGATAGACGAACAACAGAGTGCCGCGATTCTGACAGAGGAGGTCAACAAGTTTATCAATGCCGTTGGCCCATTTTGCTGTGAGCTCAGTGCTATTTTTGTCAAAGGCCTTTCCAGTCACATCCACGCGCACTTCATGGTTGATTGCTGCGCCGAAGTTCAGTTTTGTGATTTTGCCGCGCGTAACACGGACGTCACGCGGATTCTCTGTGGTCAGCTGATAGCCAGTCGGCAGAGTGCGCACGTCTAGCTTCATCAAGAAGTTAGAGCCAATCGAAGCGTCAGGAATGGCAGCGCAAGGCACATGGAATCTGCCTTTGCTATCGGTTGTGATCAGAGTGCCATCCAATGTGACAACGCGCACGCCGGGCAAGCCAGGTTCGCCAATATCCATATAGCCGTTGGCATTTTTGTCGTCGAACACATGACCGATGATGTCACTGCAATCGAACACAGGTTCATCCATGATCATCACAGTGGCTTGCGCTGTTGCAATCACATTGCCAGTTACGGGTTCAATCAGCTGTGCATTATTTACAAACTTGCCGCCACCCAATGTGGTGGAAGCCATGAGCTTGAGTTTCAGCAATATCTTGCCCGACACAGGCATGATGCCAGCGAATACCAATTTCGGCTCAGCGATAACCGGTGTTGCGGCAATGCCGTTCACAGTGGCAGAGCCTGCAATATAGCCAAAGCCAGGTGGCATAATGTCAGTGATCTGGAATGGGCCGCCCACCAGATTAGACGCCGTAATGGTGTAGGTCACAGTTTCGCCGCGCTTCACTTCCGCTTTTGAAGCTGTTTTTGTGAGCACTGGAACGGTTGCCACCACCGGCGTTATGGTTGGGGCATTGCCGCTGATGCTGGCCTTATCGGATGTGTCCGATACAACTTTGCCAGTGGCAGATTTGCCAGTGATTGTTGCGGTATTGGACACAAAGCCCGCAGCAGCATCGGCAGCCGTCACGATGTGACTTGCAATAATGCTGGTATTATCGACAGTCGCCACAGGTAGCGCCAGTAAAGTTGCGGGATTTGGTGTCAACACTGCATTGGCATCTGTCAATGTCATATCGCTAATATCGACATTGCCGGTATTGGTAATGGCAAAGGCATAGACAATCACGTCGCCCACATCCGTGAGGCCGTTGCCGTTGGTGTCGGTAATTTTCTT
>JANPGD010000146.1:0-22744 GCA_031423845.1 Hyphomicrobiales bacterium
AGACCGACTGCGGTGTTGCATTCACAAGATAGCGGGCGGCGTCAAATGTATGGATCGCCATGTCAATGAGAAGCACATGATCCATCGTCTCGCGGAAGCCGCCAAAATGGGGGGCCAAAAAGAAATCGCAATGAATGCTCGTCGGTTTGCCGAGCTCTGCTGAATCGAGAAATCTTCTGATGCGGCGAATGTTTGCAAGATAGCGGCGGTTTTGCACAACGGCATGAATGCGGTTGTGGGCCTTGGCTGCTCCAAGGATCGCTCGGCCATCATCCATGCTTATCGCCAGAGGCTTTTCCGTCAACACGTCACATCCATGTTCAAAAGCCGTCGTCACCACATCGCGGCGGGCTTGCGGAATGACAACATCAAAAACCATATTTGGTTTTCCCGACCGGAGAACTTCATTGAGAGATGTGCCGATGGCAACGTCATGCAAATGAAAGCGCTCAGCACAATCTCTGGCGCGCGCAATGTCGACATCAACCAAGCCAACAAGCTTCAGTTTTGGCAATTTCTGAATAGCTTCAAGCCAGACAGTGCTCATCGCACCACAACCAGCTAAAACTGCCGTCTGCATTCGATATCCTCCCAGGACGACACACTTCAATTCAAAAAATCACGAGCGCGTCTTTTCCGTAAACGTTTACGGACAATCGCGCAAATTTCGGGAATTGTCAATATCACTTCTTCATCGTATGACGAACAAAGACAGCAAACGGAATTTTCCATTGAATATTCACGACCTCGCCAAGCACCTGAATATTTCGATAGGAACCGTTTCGCGGGCGCTGAATGGCCGCGCAGATGTCAATGCGAAAACCCGCGAGCGGGTGATCGAAGCCGCTCAAAAATTTGGCTATTCACCTAACCAGTCGGGCCGCAGTTTACGTCAAGGATTGACGGGCTTGGTCGGGTTCATGGTGATAACCAACCGCGAACGCGAAGCCAGAGGTGAAGCTTTTTTCATGTCGATCTTCGATGGCATGCAATCCTATCTCTCCAGTCGTGGTCTTGACTTTGTAGTTCATTTTTGCGGGAGTGACGAAGATCCTGTAGCTTATCTCAGGCGGATTGCCGAGCGGCGGCTGGTCGATGGCATTGTCATTTCGCAGATGTATCGAACTGACAAACGCATTGATTATCTGGTTCAACGTAAAATGCCCTTCATTGCTTTTGGGCGCAGCGAATCTTCCAAGATATTTTCTTGGATGGATCTTGATTTCGAAGGTGTAGCGGAAAAAGCAATCAATCACCTGTGTCTGTTGGGTCACCGCCGCATCGCTATTGCAACCGCCTCTAATGACATCAATTATGGTTATCTTTTTGTCGATGCTTGCCGCTCCTCGCTGGCAAAAAGGGGACTAGACCTGCCTGATGAATTGGTGCTTCAGGAGCCACTCACGGAGTCTGGTGGCTATCGCGTTGGTGAACGACTTCTCGCCATGGAAAATAGGCCCACAGCCGTAGTGCTGGTGGACAACACGATGGCCATCGGCCTTTATCATATCTTTCAAGATGTCAAGATTGTTCCCGGCAAGGATATTTCTATTGTCGGCTTTGACGCGAGCCCCAATGGCGAATTTCTAAGGCCGAGCCTGACTCAGTTTGAAGTTCCGCTAGGACAACTTGGGCGTTGGCTTGGCGAGCACATGATGTTGCTGATCGAAGCCAAAGGCACTGGAAAAAAGATGCCAGTTTTTTCAAAACTTTGGCCGATGAAGATGATTTTGGGCGACAGTAGTGGTCCAGCTTTGTAATCAACGTCGCCGGAAACGATTGGCTTGTTGGTTTGGCCGCGCCAATTGGAAATTGGCAAGCAGATGGTTTTGAACGGCGACATAGGACGATTAAAACATGTTGCATGTTTGAAGCAGTATGCTGTTTCCATTTTGCAAGGCATCAAAAATTGAACCCGCAAAGTGTCTACAAATCCAGCGGCGCGTCAAGCTTATGAAAATCCAATTGTCTGGGTTCGTATGGCATTCAGGTTGGATTAGATCAAGAACGTTCCAAATTGCGACATAGAAATTGCCTTACAGCTTTTGCACATGCTGAATGGTTGATCGAAGCAAGTGGCCCGCAGGTGTTTGCGCAATACCCAAATCTCGAACCGCACTCATATGGTTGCAAGATGTAAGCGCCACAATTGAACTCGCAACGCTGGTGTTCGTCAGATACTCGGAAAAGGCAGATGCTTGTTTCAAAAATGGTTCAGTTTCATTTTCTCCATAGGCGATTGAAATTTTTGGTGATGAGGAATGTTGCTGCAATAGCGGTGAGAAATGGCCCACTTCCTCATTCGTAAGTTCGATAAGCGGTTTCAAAAAGGAATTTTGCAGGGGTGCCAGATCATAGACGCCGCTCAACAGCAGAGCGGAGCTTGGAACAACATCTTGTTGAGCAGTGAAAGTGAACGTCGCCAGATGAGCGCCTGCCGAATGTCCACTGACGGATATACGTTGTGGATCGCCACCAATGTGCATTGCATTTTGATGGAGCCAAGAAAATGCTTGCCGCACTTGCTTCACAATTTTTTCCATCCGCACAGTTGGCATCAAGTCATAATCCATAATGGCTGCAATGGCACCGCAAGCCGTCACAGTGTCGGCGATATATGAAAAATCATCTTTCGAAAACATCCGCCAATAGCCACCATGAATGAACAGATGAACAGGGCAGTATTGAGCAGGAGCAGATGGAAAAAAGAGATCGAGCTTTTCGTTTACACCCGAGCCGTAGGAAACATTCCGCGACATCTTGAGCCTGTTGCGGCTCTCTTCACTCCGTGCCTGATATTCGGAGACGAAATCGTCAAAATCAGAAACGTGATCCCTCGTTTTGAAAGGGTCCAATCTCATCGTCACGATCCTTTGCCACTAAATCGAAGTTGCAATATATTTTGCCTCTAGAAACTCATAAATCCCATGTGTACCGCCTTCACGGCCCAGCCCGCTCTGCTTGACGCCGCCAAAGGGTGCGGCCGGGTCTGAAACTAGTCCTCGGTTCAGCCCCATCATCCCAAATTCCAATTGACTCGCCACTCTGAAGCCGCATGCAATATCACGTGTAAAGACATAGGCCGCAAGTCCATATTCGGTGTCATTAGCGCGGCGAATGACTTCCTGTTCTGTTTCAAATTTGGAGATGGCCGCGACGGGTCCGAAGATTTCCTCGTTGTTCAATTTGGCTTGCAAGGGAATATCAACAAGCACAGTGGGCGGATAGTAGAAGCCTTTCATGTTTGGCCTCGCACCACCACATTTCACAATTGCGCCGAGCGAGATAGCATTCTCAACCAACTCTTCCAGCTTTTCGCGGGCTTTGGCGTTGATCATCGGCCCACAGGCGGTATCTGCAGAAGTTCCCGGCCCCACAATCATGGCTGCCATGCGGCTCTGAAGTTTTTCTACGAATTGGTCATAGATATTAGATTGGACGAAAATGCGATTCGCTGCAGTGCAAGCTTGGCCAGCGTTACGCATCTTCGCAATCATCGTGCCATCGAGAGCCACCTCAATGTCAGCGTCATCAAACACAATCAATGGTGCATTTCCCCCTAATTCCATTGAGCAGCTAATCACGTGTTTGGCTGCTTCAGCCAAGAGCGTACGGCCAACAGGCGTTGAACCAGTAAAAGATAACTTCCGCACGCGCGGATCAGCCAACATCTTTGCTATAACTTGCCCGGGTTTGGTGGTTGTCACCACATTGACGACACCAGGAGGCACGCCTGCTTCAGCATAAAGTGCCGCAAGTGCATAGGCAGTCAAAGGTGTCTCGCTGGCCGGTTTGAGAACGACCGTGCAACCAGCCGCTAGGGCAGGGCCGATCTTTCGTGTAGCCATGGCAGCCGGGAAATTCCATGGTGTGATCAACACACAAATGCCAATAGGCTGGTAGTCAACTATGATGCGGTTGGTTCCCGATGGCGCGGTGAGGATCTGACCTTGGATGCGAACTGCTTCTTCGGCATTCCAGCGGAAAAATTCGGCCGCATAAGCCACTTCTCCTCGCGCATCACTCAAAGCCTTTCCATTTTCGAGTGCAATGAGCCATGCCAAATCATCGGCTCGTTCAGTCATCAACTCAAAACAGCGACGCAGAATCTCTGCGCGTTTTCTGGGTGCAGTGTCGGCCCATCCTGGCGCTGCTTTTGCGGCCGCTTCTATTGCAGCCGCACCATCAAGCTCATCGGCATCAGCGACACGAGCAATCAAACTCTCAGTTGACGGGTCGATCACATCCAATGTCTTGCTCGAAGACGCGGACTGCCAATGACCGTTGATATAGAGGCCTTTTGCCACCTCATCGGGTCGATAGTATCGGCTACTAAAAGATGCAGTCGCACTGATATTTTTCATGAGCTTTTGATTTCCGGAGGTGATTGTCACTATTGTGCTGCTGCAACGAAGTCGCCGTGATAGGCAGCATGCAAGAGCATCTTCATGCTGTCGAGTTCAATGGTACGGGGATTGTTTTTGATCAAGCGTCCAATGCCAATGGCCTGTTCAGCGGTCCAGTCAATCTTATCGTGTGGAAGACCAAGCTCCTTTAGCGTACTTGGGATTTTCAATTCATTGCAGAGATATTTGATCCGCATGATTGCTTCGGCAGAAAGAGCAGCGGCAGAGCGCCTCTCTGCTTTGATGCCGAGGGCCAGTGCAATTTCAGCCATTTCCGCGACCGATGACCAACGATTGAATGTCATCGCATAGGGCAACATTGCTGCAACTCCCAGCCCATGGGCCGTGTGGGTCAATGCGCCGATCGGGTATTGAACCGCATGTGCAAGGGAGGTCCCCGCTGTGGCAAATGCGCATCCTGCACAAAGCGCACCAAGCATCAGATCCGAACGGGCTTGCTTTTGTGTGCCATCGCGATAGGCAGCGACCAAGCTTTGCCCAATTAAGTTAATCGCCTTTAATGCAAACATATCACTGAATACATTCTTGCCCACGAACACGTGCTGTTGTGATAATGAGGCATCCGGCGATCTGCGCAGCGCGGTGAAGGCTTCAATCGCATGGGTTAACGCATCTGCGCCCGCAATTGCGGTCAGTCCGGCAGGGCAACTCCATGTCAGCGATGGATCGCAAATGGCGGCAGAGGGCACAAGGTGAGGGCTCGATATGCCCACCTTGAGAACGCGGTTTGAGTCTGAAATGACTGCTACGGGGGTCACTTCCGAACCGGTTCCCGCCGTCGTTGGCACTGCAATAATGGGGAGCACGCGAGAGGGTATCTTGAACTCCCCATAATAGTTCTCGAGCGAGCCACCGTGTGTCAGAATGAGTGATACGCATTTTGCCATATCGATACAGCTACCTCCGCCAAGCCCAATGATGAGGTCAGGCGCGAAGTGCCGAGCCGCCTCGACGCAGGCATAAACATTCTCAGTGGGTACGTCAGGTTCGACGCGGTCAAAAACCTGAAATGAAACTGCGCTTGCTTGCAGGTGATTTGTAATCTCTGAAAATGCAGGTGTGGTAACAAAACGAGCATCGGTGCAAATGAGGGCCTTGCCGCCAAATTTTACCGAGACCTGCCCTATTGCAGCTAATTGGCCTTCACCAAACAAGATCTCTCTAGGAAGCCTTAAGGTTGAAAACTGATTTTCTGTCATGTCGAAGTCCAAGCATTTTGCACGATGGTAATAATGTGGGCGAGTTCAGTTTTGCGCCATAGGAAACCTCAAATGATTATCCTTAGGGAAGGGTAGGAGGTAGCTACCACCATGCTTTACCTTAAGAAATTATTTCCTTGATGAAGCATTAAGTTTATCGTATAGGATATAGGATATGGAGAACTTATCGCAGTGTCATTGTTGAGTGTCAATATAAAAGGCTTGCGAGAGCCAATCTTGCGTTCGAATATGGCGCGTGTTCTAGTAGTCGGAGATGTAATGGCAATTGATCGAGCCAAGGGTGTTGCACTCAGGGCCAAGGGGCTAGCAGACGAAGTTTATGACATTCTGTTCAAGAAGCTTTTGCTTTTGGATATCCAACCCGGTTCGCGCATAACAGTGGACAATTTGGTCAAAGAACTGGGAGTATCGCAAACTCCAATTCGGGAAGCTCTTGGCCGTCTCGAAGGCGAAGGTTTAGTCGTAAAGGCCCATTTTGTTGGCTTTAGTGCTGCATCGCAAATATCACGTCAGAAATTTGAAGAGTTATATGAGTTGCGCATGCTGCTCGAGCCATTTGCAGCAAAGCAAGCGGCCCTTAATATTAAGGTTGAAGCCTTGAGTTCACTCAAGCGCATTGCGCAGGAGATGTCTGAACTTGGAGCAAACAAGCGGCGCAATCACTATTCGTCCTTTGCGCAATTGGACGCGGCATTTCATAATGAAATGTTGACCGCCGCAGGCAATGAACTTATCTGCGAAACTCTTGCTCATCTCCATACGCATTTTCATATATTCAGGCTTGTTTCTCGCTCAGATGTCACTGACGAAGCGCTGAATGAGCATGCAGCAATCCTCGCGGCCTTTGACCTTAAGGATGGGGATGCTGCAGAGTTTGCAATGCGAGATCACATTGTGCGTTCACGTGAAAGACTGTTGCAGGCTTTCGAAGAATGAGACACACTGATTCATATTTAGGTCTGCAGGTTTTCGAGAACCTGAAATTTCCTGATGTTGCGTCATGCATGCAGGGATGGTTTGAAAAGTGACAACGCAAAATAAATTGGCATTGTCTATTGATGGAGTGTCAAAGTCCTATGGAAGGGTGCGTGCGCTCGACAATCTTTCATTTGATGTTGCCGAAGGTCGTTTCTTTGTGCTTTTTGGGCCAAGCTCGGTTGGCAAGACCACAGCACTTCGTACCATTTCCGGATTGGTGAAACCTGATTCTGGCACTGTAAAAATCGGTGATCGAGATGTTACCCATGAGCCGATCATGGGCCGCGGCATTTCAATGGTTTTTCAGTCTTTTGCTCTCTATCCGCACCTCACGGTCTTTGAGAATCTCGCCTATCCTTTACGCGAAGAAAAACTAGCAAAAGACGAGATCACCAAGCGCGTCAATGAAACAGCTGCGATGCTCAAGCTTTCACATCGGCTGGAACGCAAGCCCAACACACTTTCTGGCGGCGAACAACAACGCGTTGCTCTAGGCCGTTCTCTCATCCGCCACCCCAAAATTCTGTTGCTTGACGAGCCGCTCACCAATCTTGACGCAAAACTTCGGCATGACATGCGCGCCGAATTGAAACGCCTGCATCGCCAGTTTGGTATGACGATTATCTATGCAACTCCCGACGAGCTTGAAGCCCTGTCAATGGGTGAGGAAATTGCGGTGATGCGCAATGGTGCCGTGGTGCAGCGCGGCACGCCAGATGAGCTCTATGGTGGCCCCATGAACACTTATGTAGCGAGCAAGATTGGCTCACCGCACATGAACATGGTGCAAGCCTTGGTTACCAACAATGGCAAATCCTTCGACACATCATTGGGTCGGATTTCTCCTAAAGTAAAACGCAAGACAGCAGCAACTGGCCAAGCCGCTATCATCGGCATAAGGCCAAATGATATTCGCCTAGCGGCCAATGGCGAGAAGTCCATTTCTTCAAAAGTACATTTGCTCGAACCCTTGGGCGACATCACCATAGTGTCTGTTGCCGCAGGCAATGAAACGCTGCGCATGGTGCTGCCCGAGTCTAAAGCCACATACATCAAAGTTGGCGATCCTGCCGCCATTGTCATTGATCCAGACGATATTCACATCTTCCACGCCGCTACTGGTCAGGCCATGACCTGACAAGAACGACGAGAAGCAAGCCGTTTAACAATGGGAGTAAACAAGAAATGAAATACAAGACAAGACTGAAATGCTTTGCGACAGCACTTGGCTTCGTAAGCTTGATGACAGTCGGTGGTGCAATGAAAGCATCTGCCGAAGATGTGGTTCTCCATATGGCGGTTCCAGATTGGCCTCCAACCCGCATCATGAAAGACATGTTCGACAAAGAATACAAGCCAGCTTCGGGCAACAAAGTGACACTCGACGTTGATTTCATTCCGTGGCCAGATTTTTATACCCGCGTCAACGCTTCGCTGACATCGGGTGAAAAGAAATACAACATGGCTGTATCGGATTCACAATGGCTTGGAGCCTTTATTGAAGGCGGCTACTTCCGCAAAATCAACGATCTGATCGATGCTGATCCTGATTTGAAGAAGGCGATGGATGGCATGCATCCTAAAATTCTGAACGCCTATTCAACCTATCCAAACAGCACGCCCAACTATTATGGCTTTCCACAGTTTCCCGATATTCTTGTGAGCTATGCCCGCAAGGACATCTTCTGCAATGATGAAGAACAGAAAAATTTCAAAGCCAAATACAATAAGAAGCTTCCTTGTACTGGCGAAGAATTTGACGACGTAGACTGGGAACTCTTCGGCAATATCGGTGAATTCTTCATGCGCAAAAAAGGCGACATGCTCGCCGGTAAGCCTGCTGATGATGATTTCTATGGCGTTGGTTTCCAAGTGGGCAAGGGCTATGACTTCTCGACCTCTTCAGTCAATAGCTTTATTTGGCAGGCAGGCGGCGACATATGGGATGAAACCAAAGCACCCGATGGTCATGCCGAAGGTCAAGTCAACTCTGACGTAGCAGTCAAAGCCCTCGACCACATGCTGAGCTTCATCAAGTATATGCCGCCCGTGGCCAAAACCGGCACGATGGACATTTTCAAATCTGATGAATTGTTCCGTGCAGGCAAGATCGCATTAAATGTCGATTGGGTTGGCTTGGGTGAAGCATCGCTTGATCCTAAAACCTCTCAGGTGTCAGACAAGTTGGTCTTCGGTATGGCCCCTGGTACGCGTGGTGCTGATGGCAAGCTCAACCGCACCAGCCAAATCGGCGGACAACCCTTTGTTCTCACCACGTGGAACACCGATGTGATCAACACAGAAGCAGTCGGCTTTGTGAAGTGGTGGTTGTCAAAGGACGTGCAGACTGAATATTCCTCTAAAGGCGGCCAATCTGCCATCAAGGAAGTCTATAGCGATCCAAAATATAGCACGTACCGTCCTTGGAACCGGACTTGGGCGTCAAGCTTAGATTACCAAAAAGATATGTGGCACGTTCCTCAGTTCTATGACCTCCTGACCCAACAGCAAGATCAATATGATCTCGCAATCACGGGCAAGCAGGATGCCAAGACAACGTTGGATAATGTTGCCAAGTATCAGGAAAAATTGCTGAATGAAGCTGGTCTTATCAAATAGCCAGTCAACTTAACTCGAGACGCGCGAACCTAATCTCGCGCGTCTCATTCTTCACACCTCAAGCAGAAATGTTCCAATGACCACCGCAGTGTTACAAACGTCTTCTCCTGCCTTCACCCAGCTTGCACCAGACAACTGGAAACTCGCAGTCGTTGCTGGGCTTGGCATTTCAATTGTTGCTTGTTTTGCACTGCCCCCGAATCTTTCCTTTTGGGTCGTTGGAGCCATGGCGGTTCTTGTGGCAATGGCCTTTGTGGTCAACGCCTATCGCCGCCACTATTATGGTGGACTGCTTGTCTCCCCCGCTGTTGCTGTTTTAGTTGTAATGAATATCTTCCCGCTTCTATGGTCGTTGGGATTATCATTTTTTGCCTATCAGAGCAGCCAGCAATCCATACGTTTCGTCGGCCTTGCAAATTATGTAAAACTGCTGACCGATGATTTGAAGGCCCCTGAACTTTGGGCCAATCTTACCAATACGGCCATGTTCACCATGCTGACAGTTTCGGTGCAAATGCTGATAGGTTTTCTTCTGGCCGTTTTGTTTGCCAAACAATTTCCGTTGCGGCGCTATTTGCTCATTCTGGTGCTCACACCAATGATGCTTTCTGTCGTTGCCGTCGGCGTGTTCTTTTCATATTACTATGATCCAACCTTCGGCGTGATCAGCCAAGTCATCAAGGCTTGGACAGGCGAACAGTTCATCTTGTTCTCTAATAAAACAGGCGCGGTTGCCGGGATAGTGTTTGCTGATGCGTGGATGTGGTCGCCCTTTGTCATGCTGCTGGTGTTGGCCGGCCTCGTATCGGTTCCCAAATATCTCTACGAAGCAGCCTCTATTGACCGCGTTGGATCCTGGCGGCGTTTCTGGACCATCACTTTCCCCTATATCCGCGGGCTTTTGATGCTGGCCCTTTTGTTCCGCACCATTGAGGCCTTCAAGATGGCCGATCTCATCATCCTGCTGACCAAAGGCGGTAATGACACGATGACGATTTCCTATCATGTCATCCGCATTGCCAATGAGCAAAACAAGACCAGCGAGGGCGCTGCTCTATCTTATCTCTTGCTCTTTGTTGTGATCGTTCTCACCAACCTCTATCTCTACATCGCCAACCGTCGCAGCCAGGGAAATTGATCAATGGCAAGTACTAAGACTATTTGGGAAAGACTAGGCTTCCGCAAGGCATCGGGCGTTGGCGAAGCAGGCTGGAGCCATACGCTCTTTGCCACCTTCATTAGCTTCATCTACTTTCTACCGGTGTTGATCATCATCATCACCTCGTTCAAATTGCAGAATGACGCTCTTTCCGTGCCAGCCAAATTCTTCCCCACATCATTTTTCGGGTTGATCCCGGACCAATATGTGTTCACGCCAACGCTAGAAAATTTTACCTCGGTTTTCTCTCGCGCCTACACCAATGGAGGTGCCGTTGAGAGCACGGGCTTTGACCGCTATTTCTTCAACTCGATTGTAATTGCCGGAACTTCGGTTTTGCTGGCGCTGGTGATAGGCACTCTGGCGGCCTATGGTTTCTCGCGCTATCCCTTGAAGGGTAATGATACTTATCTCTTCGTCATACTCACCACACGCATGTTGCCAGCCATCGTGGTGATCATCCCGATCATCCTGATGTTCCGCATCGTGGGCCTGTCGGGATCTTATCTCGGCATCATTTTCCTCTACACGGCCTTCAATCTGCCCTTCACGATTTGGATGATGAAAAGTTTTTTTGATGAACTATCACTGGACGTGGAAGATGCTGCGCGCATTGATGGCTCGTCTGAACTTGGTGTGTTCTTCAAAGTCTGCCTTCCCCAAGTGGTGGCGGGCCTTGCCGCTACATTTGTGTTCGGGCTCATTCTCACTTGGAACGAATTTCTTTTTGCGCTCCTGCTAACGGGCGCTGACACACGCACCGTGCCCGTGGCGATGAACCAAGCGGTTGCGGGCGGTGGCATAGGCGTGTTGTGGGGCCTGCTGGCTGCAATTGAAACACTCTTTCTGATCCCAGTTTTTCTTGTCACGTTCTTCCTGCAAAATCATTTGCTGCGTGGCGTTACTTTCGGAACGGTTAAACGCTGACATGTCGACAATCGAAGTTCATAAAATTACCAAGAAATACGGCGATTTTACCGCTGTAAAAGATGCTGACTTGTCGGTGAAAGCAGGCGAAGTGGTTTGTCTTCTCGGCCCTTCAGGCTGTGGCAAGACCACCACGTTGCGGATGATTGCGGGCTTGGAACGGGCCACCGAAGGCGACATCGTGATAGCAGGCAAACGCATGAATGAATTGCCGCCAGAAAAGCGCGATATTGCCATGGTGTTCCAATTCTATGCGCTCTATCCCGCGCTGAGTGTTGGCGAAAATATCGCTATGCCATTGCATTTCGAGAAGTTGTCCAAAGCTGAACGCGATGAGCGGGTCAACCGCGTCGCAAAAATCCTGCACCTGACCGAAGTCTTGGACCGTATGCCGGGCCAGGTTTCCGAAGGCGAAAAGCAGCGCATTGCCGTGGCCCGTGCCATTGTGCGTGATCCCAATTGCTTCCTCTTTGATGAACCCCTGTCGCGCCTTGATGTGGAACTGCGCCATTCTATGCGCGGGCAAATCAAGGAGGTTCTTTCGAACCTTTCAAAAGCAACAGTGATTGTAACACACGATCAGCTTGAAGCGCTGACTATGGCCGATCGCATCGCCATTATGAAGGACGGGATGATCGAGCAGGTGGGAAGCCCGCATGAAGTGTTTGCAAAGCCTGCAAATGTTTTTGTGGCCAGCTTCATCGGAACACCGCAGATGAACTTAATGGAAGCTGATCTAAAATCCTTTGGCAAAGGCATTGCCTCGATAGTTTTGGCTGGAAGCCCAGTTGAAATGGCTGCAGACACAGCTGTTTCGAAACTCAAACCTTCAAAAGTGATGATAGGAATCAGACCGCGTGCATTTACCGCGCAGGATAAGGCGGCCAAAGACACCATTCACGCGCAGGCCGAACTCATTGAACCCATGGGTGCCGAAACACTAATTCACGCGCGGACCAAATCCGGTGCAGATATTCGCGTGGTTGTTCCGCGTGACAAGCGGGTCAAAATTGGTGAAATACTGCACCTGAAACCTGACCCCAAGCAGACGCATTTCTTTGGCGAAAATGGAAAAGCGGT
Organism: Hyphomicrobiales bacterium; assembly: GCA_031423845.1. Lineage (GTDB taxonomy): Bacteria > Pseudomonadota > Alphaproteobacteria > Rhizobiales > Aestuariivirgaceae > Aestuariivirga. The sequence continues at coordinate 12,411 of JANPGD010000146.1, forward strand.
GCGCGCATGAGCGGCCCCACAACAGGCATGTCCGGCAAAGCTGCGCTGCGCCTTGAAATGTTTATCATTGGGCTGGGGCTTTTGGCGCTGGTCCTCATTTTCCAACCCTTCAGTATCACCCTTTTTGCTATTGGCAGCGGTCTTGTGGTGCTTGCAGGGCTCGTGAATAATTTGCTGCCAATGGCTCAACCCGGTGTTGCTCCGCGCTCGGTGTTCGTCGTGATGCTCGTTGTTGCCATGATCTTCTGCATCGTTTTGCTGGTTTCAATTTCTGCAGCCCATCTTTATGGCGTGTTCTTCCTCAAGCCGCCTGATCCAAACACGGTTACGGGCAAGGCTGCCTTGGCGGCATTGCCTTTTTACATGCAACCTTTTGTGTGGTCGCTTGCCTTTGTGGCCGTTGGTTTGGCTGCACTCATCACATATATGAATAAGGCCAGTAAACTGAACTAAAATAACAGAGGCCAGCCCACTTGAGCGTCTGTTCAAAGGAGAAACTGAAATGAACAACACCGAGCAAACTGCATCATTCAATCGCATGCAACAAATGATGTCATCATCAGCGGTTCCGTCAATCTCGACGGAATTGTTGGTCACCGCAGATGGTGCATTGAATCGTGAGTTGAATGCCTTTCTGTTTGACCCACCTTCAAATCCCAGCCTGTTGAAAGGCAAACGCATCGCGATTTGCTGCACCAATGGTGTTGAAGAGGTGGAAATACTTGGCGCTCACCGCTGGCTCACGGAACATGGTGCCACTGTCCATATTGTTTCCCCAAGGATCGGCGAATTTGATCCGACATTGGGCTTGCGATATCCACCCATGACCAAGACGCACGTGTTGGCCATCAGGCTGATGGAAAATGCGGGTTGGCTGAAGATTGATCGTTATACCGATGAGGCAGAAGCCAAAGATTATGATGCCGTCATTCTTCCGGGTGGTTGCTGGAACCCTGATGCTCTGCGCATGGATAAAAACGCCATCGCATTTGTAACTTCGATGTATAACAAGGGCAAGGTAACTTGCGCCATCTGCCACGGCCAATGGGTTCTGGTGAGTGCTGGACTGTTGGAGGGCAGGAGAGCCACGGCCGTTTGGAACATTCAAATTGATCTTAAAAATGCCGGTGCCACAGTTCTGGACGAACCCTGTGTTGTCGATGGAAACCTGATCACCGCCCGTTTTCCCTATGACTTGCCCAGAATGGTGAAGGCATTGACAGATCAACTCTTGAAGTAAGTCTTTCGGTTCGGCGCCAGCTTGGGAGGGCCTATCATGAAGTTCGGTTTCAACCTTTTGCTCTGGACGGGTCACGTCACGCAAGAGCATAGTGGCATCATCCGCAAGATTAAAGCCGCTGGTTATGATGGTGTCGAAATACCGGTATTTGAGGGCAGCCCAGACCATTACGCGCGTCTCGGTGAACTTTTAGACAAGGTAGGTTTGGAGCGGACGGTGGTCAGCGTTTTTGGCGAAGGCAAAAATCCCCTCGCGCCAGATATTGCCGAACAGAAAGCGGCATTGGATTATGCAAAATGGTATGTTGACTGTTCTGTAGCGCTGGGTGCGCCGATTCTGGGTGGTCCGTTGCATTCGCAATTGGGGCACTTCACAGGAATTGGTGCGACCAAAAAGGAAATCAGGCGTGGCGTAAGCTTTCATCGCCGCGTTGGCGACTATGCCGCCAAAAAGAACGTGCGCTTTGCTTTGGAAGCCCTGAACCGCTTTGAATGTTATTTCTTGAACACCATGGAACAGCTGGCGAACTATCTGGATGAGGTCGATCATCCGGCCATCAAGGGTATGTATGATACCTTTCACAGCAACATTGAGGAGAAAGATCCAGTCGGCGCGATCAAGGCCATCAAACGCCATCTTATCCATGTGCACATTTCAGAGAATGATCGTGGCACACCGGGCAAGGGCCATGTGCCATGGGATGAAACTTATAAAGCGTTGAGGAGAGCTCGCTATGATGGCTGGTGCACCATTGAAGCCTTCGGCAGGGCATTTCCTGCGCTTGCTGCGGCAACGCGTGTTTGGCGCGATTTTGCTCCAAGTCCCGATGAGGTCTACCTTGAAGGCCTGAAGCAAATGAAACGGGGTTGGGCCAAATCTGCATGAAGGAAGCAACGGGCAAAGTCTATGTCATCGGAACTTGTGACACTAAAGGCGATGAACTGAAATTTGCGTGTGACTGTTTGCATGCGGTTGGTGTGAAAACCGTCCTTGTTGATGTCTCAACCGCGACACCAGTTAAATATGCTGATGTCTCTGCAGCAGAGGTTGCGATGCGCCACCCTGAAGGCGGTGCTGCCATTCTCGACCAGAAAGATCGAGGCAAGGCCGTCTCGGCCATGGGTGTTGCACTAAAGCGATATGTTTTAGAGCAGAAAGATGTGGCCGGTGTGCTCGGCATGGGCGGATCTGGAAACACTGCAATCGTAACCACGGCGATGAAGGCGCTGGCCATTGGTGTGCCCAAAGTGATGGTTTCCACTTTGGCATCGGGCAACGTGGCTGGCTTTGTCGGTCCATCTGATATTGTCATGATACCTGCGGTTGTTGATGTTGCAGGGCTTAATGCAATCAGCCGAAAAATTATCAGCAATGCAGCTCATGCCATAGCGGGCATGGTGCAGCATAGTGTGGACGCACCCTCTCTTGGCGGCAATGCCGTGGGCATGACCATGTTTGGCGTGACCACAGCCTGCGTCACAGAAATCCGCAAACACTTGGAGCCCGCCCATGAATGCTTTGTCTTTCATGCCACGGGCACCGGCGGGCAAAGCTTCGAGAAATTGGCCGACTCTGGTTTCTTCAAAGGGGTTTTGGATATCACCACAACAGAAGTGGCGGACTATTTGTTTGGCGGCATATTGCCATGTACCGAAGATCGCTTTGGCGCATTTATTCGAAACGCCATTCCCTATGTGGGTTCTGTTGGCGCGGTTGATATGATCAATTTCGGAGCGATCGATACCATGCCTGCCGCATTTGTTGGCCGGAAACGACTATCGCATAATGAACATGTGACACTGGTTCGCACAACTGCAGATGAAAACCGCAAGATTGGTGAGTTCATTGTGGCCCGTCTCAATCAGATGAAGGGGTCTGTGCGCTTCTTATTACCGTTGAAAGGCGTCTCTTCACTTGATGCTGAGGGCCAACCATTCCATGATCCTGCAGCAGACGAAGCGTTGTTTGATATTATTCGCAAAGGTTGGCAACCGTCAAAGTTTCGCAAGCTTTTGGAATTCGATTGCCATATCAATGATGTCTCATTTGCTGAAGCTGCGCTTAATGCTTTTAAAGAAATCACAGAGTGAGGACAGATGCCGCGCATTGAACGCCATATACTAATTGAAAAATTCCGCGGTATGATTGCAGCAAAGCAGCCCATTGTCGGCGGTGGCGCTGGCACCGGACTATCGGCCAAATGCGAAGAGCAGGGCGGCATTGACCTCATCGTCATTTACAATTCAGGGCGCTATCGCATGGCGGGGCGAGGCTCGCTGGCTGGCCTATTGGCCTATGGTAATGCCAATGAAATTGTAAAGGAAATGGGCCGCGAAGTTTTGCCCGTGGTCAAGAACGTTCCGGTTCTTGCCGGGGTAAATGGCACAGATCCATTCATGATTGCGGACTTGCTCTTGGATGAATTGATTGCGATGGGTTTTTCTGGCGTGCAGAATTTCCCCACCGTTGGACTCATTGATGGCAATTTTCGCAAAAACCTTGAAGAAACTGGAATGGGATATGGCTTGGAAATTGACCTCATTAAAAAGGCCAACGCTAAGAGCTTGCTCACTACGCCCTATGTTTTCAACGCTGATGAGGCGCGTGAAATGACGCGGGCCGGGGCCGACATTATCGTGGCGCATATGGGTTTAACCACTGGGGGCAATATAGGTGCCGAAACAGCGTTGCATCTGGCTGACTGTCCAAAGTTGATTACTGAAATAGCCGAAGCAGCGCGGAGCGTACGCAAAGATATTATCGTTCTCTGCCATGGCGGACCGATTTCTTCACCCGCCGATGCTGAATTTATTTTGAAAAACACGCCCGGCATTCATGGGTTTTATGGAGCAAGTTCGATGGAAAGATTGCCGGTAGAAATTGCACTTACGGAACAGACAAGAAAGTTCAAGCAGATAAGATTCTAGGGAGTGTGAAATGGCCAAAGCCTACGCCAGTACAATATTGAAAGCACCTGTTGCTGCCGTTTGGGCGTTGATCCGTGATTTCAATGGTCTTCCATCGTGGGCACCGAACATCGCGAAATCGAAAATCGAGGCTGGCTTGGACGCGGATGTTGTGGGTTGTGTGCGGTCTTTCTACTCAAAAAGCGGCACTCATATTCGCGAACGGCTACTGGTCCTTGATGATGCCAATTATACGTTCACCTATAATTTTGAAAAGCCAGCGTTTCCGGTGAAGAACTATGTTGCAACAGTTAGGCTTTACCCAATCACGCACAGCGATGAGACATTTGCCGAATGGTCCGCAAGTTTTGACGAGGCGGCGGGCGATGAAGGCAAGTTCGAAAAACTAATCTCAAAAGATGTTTTTGCAGCCAACTGGAAGAACCTTACCAAGATTATCAAAAACAAGAGGCCCAAAGCGCCTGAAGGCAGTGTTCGTTGGAAAGCTGGGCAGCCCAACAAGGTTTGGACATCACGCGCCATCAACGCGCCCGTCGATGGAATATGGACTGTGATGCGGAATTTCGCTGGCATGGGTGCTTGGCACGATGAAATCACCAAGATGCACATGTTGAAACGTGCAATGCCAAACAAGGTATCAGGCATTCGTGATTTCTATTTTGGGGCAGGGCACCTCAACGAGGAATTGTTGCACTTAAATGATCTTGAAAGATCATTCTCCTACCGTATTACCAAAAGCGAAATCCCATGGATCAATTATGTTTCTGGCCCGCGTCTGTGGCCCGTGACTTCAAACAATACGAGTTTTGGCTCATGGTTCGGTGACTGGGACGCAAGCCCTCAAGATGATTTGGTTCTCATTCCACGAACCGAACAAAATGTTTATCAGAAGGCGTTTGCCACACTGGAAAAACTGCACAGATCAAAAAAATGAATTCTATGCAGTGTGGAATACCTGTTCGGTGCTCGCCCACCATTCCCCAGATTTGCGTGTGTCGAAGGGCATTTGCATCGGGTCAGTTATGCTCCACCATTCCGTCATGCGCGGCGCATTTTTTATCTTTTCCATGTCTGCTGCGTAGTCCGTTCCAATATATTCCCAATAAGCTATCAACCAGTTCTCCGGCTCCCTGAGAAAAATTGAATAGTTGCGAATGTTGGAATCATGGATGGCATTCAAAATTTCAGGCCAAACAGCCGCATGGATTCGCTTGTATTCGGGAACAACTTCGGCCTTCACTTTGATGATATGGCTCATTCGTTGCATAGAGGCTCCAAGAGTTGTGATTTAATAAGTTGCTCGGCCGCCTGAAATATCAAAAACAGCGCCGGTTGAAAATGAGCATTCTTCGGACGCCAACCAGCACACCAGATTTGCCACTTCCTCAACTGTGCCAAACCGCCCCTTCGGAATTTTGGACAGCATGAAATCAATATGAGATTGAGGCATTTGGTCGAAAATGGGTGTGCGCACTGCCGCAGGGGTGACTGAGTTTGCACAGATGTTGTACTGTGCCACTTCCTTACCGAGAGATTTGGTGAAGCCAATAACGGCTGCTTTGGATGCAGAATAGGCCGACGTGTTGGGGTTGCCTTCTTTTCCAGCAATGGACGCGATGTTGACGATGCGTCCATAGTTCCTCTCAATCATGTTAGGGATTATGGCGCGGGTGGTGAAAAAAGTGCCGTTGAGATTGACAGCGATGGTTTGTAGCCAGCCGTCGATTGGAAAGTTATTCACGGGGGAAGTTGGACCTGTGATGCCGGCGCTGTTAACAAGGATGTCGATCCCTCCCATCAGGCGCAGGGTCTCTGCCAACGCCCGTTCAACCGATCCATAATCTGAAATATCGGTCTTGATGCCGCCATTGATATCCCAGCTTACGGTTTGGCCGCCTTCGGCTTCGATGCGCTTTACAATGGCAGCGCCGATGCCCGAAAGACCGCCCGTTATAACCGCCTTACGACCTTTGAATCTCACGTTTGATTTTTCCCGTCTTTTGCGCTTTCCCAATGCCCACTCTTGGCGGACTTGAGCACTGCGTCAGTCACCAAATCAGTGGCCATCGCTTCACGGAAGGTTGGAGCAGCCGATTTTCCAGTGCCGAGGCCGTCGATGAAATCGGCGGCTTGATGGACAAATGAGTGTTCGTAACCAATCTGCAAGCCAGGAACCCACCACTTGGCCATGTAAGGGTGGTCACCATCAGTTACGTGGATAGAACGCCAACCACGGCTGCGGCTCTCATCGCGGTGATCAAAATACTGTAGGCGATGAAGGTCATGCAGGTCCCAAAAAATTGATGCGTTCGCGCCATTGATTTCCAGCGTGTAAAGCGCCTTGTGGCCGCGCGCATAACGCGTGGCCTCAAAATTGCCGAGTGAACCATTGTCATACCGCGCCAGAAACAGACTTGCGTCATCAATCCCAACTTTTTCTGACTTGCCAGTCAAATTGTGATGGCGTTCCTTGATGAAGGTCTCGGTCATGCCAACGACCGTGTCGATGCCACCATTGAGCCACAACGAAGTGTCAATGCAATGGGCCAGAAGGTCTCCTGTCACCCCTGAGCCAGCGACATCCAAATCCAGCCGCCAAAGGCCTTGGCCTCCTTGTGGCAGGTCGGCTGAAATGGTCCAATCCTGCAGAAATTTCGCACGATAATGAAAAATCTTACCCAACTTTCCTTCGTCGATAAACTGCTTGGCGAGGGTGACGGCAGGCATCCGGCGATAATTATACCAGACCATGTTTGCTACATTGGCCTTCTCCACGGCTTCCACCATCTTCCGACTTTCGGCGGCATTTCGGCCCAACGGCTTTTCGCACATGATCATTTTGCCGGCGGCAGCAGCAGCAATAGCGATCTCCATATGCATATCATTGGACGCTGCGATGTCGATCAAATCAATGTCTTTGCGCTCGATGAGTTTGCGCCAATCTGTCTCCGTTGATTGATAGCCCCACTGATCAGCGAATGACTTGAGCTTTTCAGCGTTGCGTGCACAAGCGGCTTTGAGCACAGGTTGAAACGGCAGATCAAAGAAATGGGGGGCTTGTGAAAAGGCGTTTGAGTGAGCCCGCCCCATAAAGCCATAGCCCACCATGCCGATGTTCAGAGGTTTCTTGGACATTTCAAGCCACCCAACCATGTTTGTCACGCACTTTTATCATGGTGGACAGCACGTCGTTCCACGTTCCTTGTTTCAGCATGACATCATTGGGGAACATGCAACCATCCCAGCAGATATGATGAAATGCTTTGGTCAGTCCGCCATCTTTTCCGCGCAGCCAAAGCCCTGCGTGTTTTGGAATATCAAGTTTTCCGTTCTTGTCGTTCACCATGCAATGACGTCCAGTCTTCTCATGGTAGCCTAGACCTTTGACCGTTCCATCATTCTGGGCGACATGGAAATCAATAGTCCAGGGCCGCAGCGCATCAGTCATCTTTTTGAGCGCTTCGTCTAGGGTCTTCTTGCTTTTCCAATCGAATTTGGCTGGCAATAACCGCGACTTTGGCGCGTTGTAACCCATCGTGTAGAGCAGGGTATGGGCCATGTCGGCTTGGAAGCCAATCGTCTGTGGCCGATCAGTTTCCTCTAGCGTGTCAATCATGGCTTTCCAAGAATGCATGCCACCCCAACAGATTTCACCTTCGGCCGCCAATCGCTCACCATAGTCTGAAGCGACATTGCAGGCCTCGCGGAAAGTCTGGGCGATTTTCTTGGTGTTGCCCGTTGGATCTTTCGCCCAGTCGCCCGGGCTGCAAGCAGAGTCGATGCGAACAACACCATAGGGCCTGACGCCGAGTTCACGCAGCCTTCGTCCGAGGTTGCAGGACTTACGGACATTCTCCACAAACTTCTTTCGGTCCGAAGTCGAGCCCATGGCCGATCCGCCACCAACTGGGGGCCAGACAGGTGACACAATGGACCCGATCATCAATCCACGGCGCTGTACGCGTTCGGCGAGCCGCTTTATCTCATCGTCATCACAATCAATGTTGGTGTGGGGCGGCACATGAAAAATATCGATGCCATCAAATTTGACACCGTTTACTTCCGCCTTGGCCGTGAGATCGAGCAGAACATCAAGTTCAAGGCCGGGTTCAGAGTCTGCGCCCTTGCCAACAAGGCCCGGCCACATGGCATTATGCAATTTGGGGAAATTATTTTTCGACATTGTTTGTCTCCCGTATTTTGGTTTTTTTATTTTGATGATCATAAGAGAAAAAATGGTTGTCTGTCCACAACTGATATATTAGTTTCAGGGTCATGAAATTGATATTGCAAAGCACACGTCTAGATCGCGGCAGTCCACTGCGCGACCAGATTTACACGGTGTTGCGAAAGTGCGTTGTGACAGGCCAGATAAAGCCTGGTCAAACTATTGATGAGAAGGCCTATGCAGCCGCACTCGGCATTTCACGCACTCCGGTGCGTGAGGCCATCAAGAAACTGAGCGATGAGCATCTGGTGGTTGTTACAGCGCAATCAGGCACGCGAGCGGCCAGAATTGACCCCAGCGAGGTTGAACAGGCCTTCATAATTCGGCGCGCATTGGAGATGGAAAGTGCGGCCTATGCGGCGCGCAACATCAGCCAAGCCGATATTGCTGCGTTGCGTATTATCTTGGCTCGTCATGGGCGGGCGATCAAGCGCAAGGCATATGCAAACGCAATTGCCACTGATGACCAGTTTCATGCCCGCATTGCAGAGATCAGTAAAATGCCGAGGCTTTGGCGAGCCATTGAGATTTCCAAAGCTCATCTCGATCGTTGTCGGCATATGATGTTGCCACGACGGGGGGAGGCAGCGGCCACATTGGAGCAACATGAGGCTATCATCCAAGCCTTGAGCAGCAAAGACCCCGACAAAGCACGCACGGCCATGGCGCAGCATCTTGAAAAAGCCTACGCCAACACCCGTCAAGTTCTGGAAAAGGAACTCAACGCTTCACGCGCGTGAAAGCCCTTCGAAAAGCAGGGCGACAGCTTCGGCCCCGGGATCAGTGGTGCCCTTCAAATTTTCGGCCGAAACATAGCTGCTGCGACCAGCACCGGCGCGGGTCATCCCGGCGGTGGCATCTGCCCCTTTTCGGGCGGCACTTGCGGCCGCGCCCAAGCCTTCGCTCCTATTCAGCGCGGCGAGTGCTGGAATGAGTGCATCCAGCATTGTGCGATCCCCCAGCTTCGCGCCACCGATAGCCATTGTCCTTTCCAGACCTTTTTGGAGTGCCGTCTTCCAATCTTTAGTAACGGATTGGGCGGCTGCAGAAAAAAAGATAGCCAGCAACACACCTGATGATCCTCCGATTGTTTGTGTAATCATGTGGCTAAGGGCGGCAAAGAATTGCTCCTGTTTGGCGAGGGGCAGTTTATGAAGGTTCTTCTGAAGATAACGGGCCGCGGTTGCCAAGGTTGAACCTGTATCTCCATCACCCACGCGGGCATCCAAGGCGTTGAGCTGGGCCTCATGCTGAAGAATGATGCTGCAGGCGCAATCGAGTGTTTTGGCAAGGACCAGATTTTTGCTCGGCCTATAGATGACCGGCTTCGAGGACTTCGCAAGCTTGATCAGCCGCAGTTTGGCATGCGTATGAACACCCGGCCAAACCAGCGGTGATGCGGGTGATTTGAGCGCAACTTCAAATTCACTGCTCAACGGCAGTAGGCTGAAAGAAAACCCGTGCATATCGAGCGACGTGATGAGATTGGCTGGTCCACAAACCAGTTTTATTTTTTTACCGAAGCGAGCAGCCAACACCACGTTTGCCAATAGGCCAAGTTCAAGCGGTGTAGTTGCGCCCAAATTATTGATTAGCAATGCGTAGGATTTTGCTGGTTTCACTTTCGCAAATAATTTTGTCATTACCAAGTTTGCCACCTGTGAGGCGCTTTCGAAGGTGATCAACTCTACGCCCGGCTCTCCATGTATGCCCAGCCCCAATTCTGCCTTGCCACTTGGCACACGATCTTCCCTGCCGATTCCAGGAATCGTGCAAGAACTCAAAGCCAATCCAAGTGACACCAAGGAATCGGCCGCTTTTTGCGCAACCTTGGCCACTTTATTGAGGGGCCAGCCCTTTTCGGCATAGTGTCCAGCAATCTTCTCGACAAAAATTGCGCCTGCAATGCCGCGAGGTTGGGCAACTTCTGCGATGGCGA
>JANPGD010000147.1:0-10184 GCA_031423845.1 Hyphomicrobiales bacterium
CGCCAAATCGGGTTTGGGCATCACGAGCATGAATGCACCTTCTCACCCGCCACATAAGTGGCCTTCACACTACGATCATCTCCCAGCAAAGCCAGCGCAAACAATACATCTTCGATGGAGTTAGAAAGCCCATGGCGCGCTGCTAGCACTGGCGTTGCCGAAGGATCGAGCACAATGATGTCAGCGAATTTTCCAATCGCAAGACTTCCCGTATCCGCATCAATACGCAGGCGCTGCGCATTGCCGTGTGTAGCCATAAAAAACAGTTCAGCGGCTTTCAGCTTGCGGCCATTCAGCATTTGCACTTTATAAGTCTCACCCATGGTTTGCAGCATGGAATAGCTGGTGCCACCGCCAATATCCGTCGCAAGACCAATATGGTTGCGCCCTTCCATGTGCATTAAACCAGAGCCGAGAAATGTATTTGATGTCGGGCAATGCACCACCGTGCTGCCTGCTTCATTCAAAGCCTGAAGTTCGCGTGGCGAAAGATGAATACCATGGGCAAACAAACTATGGTCAGTCAACAAACCAAAGCGCTCATAAACAGCCGTATAATCGGCCTCATTTGGAAACAGCGTTTTTATCCACGCAATCTCGCCAGCACTTTCCGAAAGATGCGTTTGCATGAGAGCACCTTTGCATTCGCGCAACACCTCTCCGGCTATTTGTAACTGCGCGTCTGACGAAGTAATTGCAAAGCGCGGCGTCACCGCATGGCGCAAGCGGCCTTTGCCATGGAATGCACTGTGAAGGGCGAGTGTGTCCAAAGCCCCTTGCTCCACCGCATCTTGCACGGCGGGAATAGCATTGCGGTCCATTAAAGTTTTGCCCGTGGTCAAAGCCATGTTGCGCTTGTAAGCCGCGTTAAACAAAGCCTCGGCGCAGGTTTTATGCGACGAACAAAAAGCCAAGGCCGATGTAGTGCCATAGCGAAAGAGATTTCCAAGAAAAATCTCAGCCGCCGCCGCAGCGTGAGCCGCATCAGCGTATTTAGCCTCTTCTGGAAATGTATAGCGTGCCAACCAATCAAGCAAATCTTTAGCGGCAGCAGCCAACATGCGATATTGTGGGAAGTGTATATGCGCATCAACAAACCCCGCCATCAGCAGGGCGTCGCCATAATCTTCACGCGGTGTTAAATCAAAGGCGCGCGGCAGCAGAGACAAGGGACCACGAAATAAAATTCGACCATCATCACCAATGACAATGGCCCCATGCGTATCATGTGTCAATTCGTCGGCTGATGCGCCAAAGGCTACAATCTGCCCGATGAGAATCTTGGTCATTCCGCCACCCGCGCTTCCAAGCGAAAACTAATAATGCGGCACACTTGCTGTAAAGCAACTTTGAATTCATCGTCTTTCGAGTGGTGTATGCGTTGCTCAAAGCTCGCAAGAATTTGATGCTTGGTGGCACCCTTCACAGCGAAAATAAAAGGAAATCCATTTTGCTCTTTGTACTGATCATTGAGCGCCGTGAATTTTTCGAACTCCTCAGCGCTCAGCGTATCAAGCCCTGCACCTTTTTGTTCATTGGTGGAATCCACTGTCAGTTTGGCGCGCGTGGCAAGATCAGGATGAGCACGCAATAAAGAAAGCTGTAAGTCTTCACTCCCATTCATCACAACATTTTCAAAAGCTTTAATCATTGCATCACGTGACAAAAAGGGCCGTGCCGCCCCGGCCGCCACCCAAGGCGAATGTTCGGCAATCTCACCAAACGCAGCCACAAATTCAGCAGCACTCATTGCATTGATTTCAGCACGTGAGATCATTGCGCCGCAAGCCATGCGCCAAGTTTCTGGCGTTCCTCAAAGGTCATGCCGGTTTTATTGCCCAGCGGCATAGCTTTGTTACGCACGGCTTGCGCTTCAATTTGTTTGGCATAGCGCTTTAGATCATCAGTGCTGGCAAACATAATACCCTTGGGAGCTTGCTTGATTTTATCGTCAGTAGGGACCGCTGCGTGACATGATGCGCAACGATTTTGCACAATCTCCATCACCTCGGAATCTGTTACCTTTAAACCTGCCGGAACAATTGAAGCCGCAGGCTCCGTCAACATTACGGCACCCACCAAACACAGCGCCACAACAGGAATGGTCCATGCAATTTGTGCTATGTCTTCGTGCACTTCGGTGCGCAGCAGGAAATGCCGCGCCACTCCTCCGCCCAAAACCACAAGCCCAACAATCGCCCAAGCCTGCGGATGGCCTGTGATAATCGCGTAGTGATTGCTGGTCATCATAAACAGCACTGGCAAGGTGAGGTAAGTATTATGCAGCGAGCGCTGCTTGCCAATCATCCCATATTTAGGATCAGGTTTTTCACCCTTTAAAAGTGATGCAGTAATTTTGCTTTGGTTGGGAATAATCACCGCAAACACATTGGCCGCCATCATGGTGCCGATGAATGCGCCAACGTGAATGAATGCCCCGCGACCCGAAAACACATGGCTGAAACCATAGGTCGCCAGAACAATCAACGCATAGACACTTAAGGCCAGCCACCCCGTTTGTTTGCCAAGCGGCGACTTGCACAGTTGATCATAAATAATCCAACCTCCCAAAAGTGAAGCCACCGAAATGCCAAGGGCCTGCCAAGTTGTGAGAACCATGACAGAGGGATCAATCAGAAAAAGATCAGCCTGCACATAATATTGAATGATGAGCAGCAGAAATCCGGTGATCCAAGTAAGGTAAGCTTCCCACTTAAACCAGATTAAATTTGGCGGCAGTTCAGCGGGTGCCTGCATGTGTTTTTTCACATGATAAAAGCCACCACCATGCACCTCCCACGCTTGCCCATCGCGCAGCGAAAGATCAAGCGCCACGAAATAAAATGATGTGCCAATCCACGCAATGCCTGCCACCAAGTGGCCCCAGCGCACAAGAATGTTCAGCCATTCAAGAATAAAGGGATCCATCACCATCAACTCGTTGCAGTCATTCTGATTGTTTCTGGCAAGTTCAGTCGTCGCATTTTTTCGTCATACTCTAAAAGCTGTACTGCGACGCCAGCTGCAATTGCCGCAGGATGTTTGGACGTGAGTGATGAAGCACCAATGGGGCAGGTGAGCCGCGCCACATCAACATTCGCTTCGCGCAAGCGTTTTACAAAGCGCGCCCGCTTGGTGTCGCTGCCGATGAGGCCGACAAATGAAAAGGAAGGGTTACGCAGCGCCACATCGACAATTTCAAAATCCAGAGCATGGCTATGGCTCATCACCAGAACAAAGGCATTATGCTCCATATCGAGTGGCATGCCCACACGGCAGGTAACATTTTGCGGAACAGCAGCGGGGAACGCATTAGGCCGTGCGTCCCACCATGAAATGCGAAACGGCAGCGGCGCTAACGCCAGTACCAAAGCGCGACCCACATGGCCCGCGCCCCAAAGGTGAAGATGACGCACATCCTCAACATGATTTTCAGCTTGGGTGCGAACCGCAACAATTGAAGCGCGATCAAAGCTTTCAATGCGCAATTCAACCTGCCCACCGCAACATTGCCCCATATCTGGCCCCAGCGTTTTGCGGATGGTTTTATGCGTGGCTGGCTTACCCAGCAGCGCCTGCGCTTCGGCCATGGCGTGCCATTCTAAAGTACCGCCGCCGATAGAGCCATAAAACCCAAGCGGCGTCATCACCATCCAAGCACCCACTTCACGCGGTGTGGACCCTTGCGTCTCAGTCACCGTGACCAACGTGCAAGTGCCGTGGCTTTCGAGAGCGACGAGAATTCTGGAGTAGGGGTTCATAAGCTTTGCACCGCTCGCAAAATCGCTTCCGGCGTTGCTGGCGCATCCAACTTCGGAACAACGCCGGGCTTCACGCTGGCCACGGCATCCATCACTGCGCACCACACTGAAACAGGAAGGTTTAGCGGCGGTTCGCCCACGGCTTTGGACCGATAGATCGTATCAAACTTATTGCCATCACCTTTGAATAACGCCACGCGAAAATCTTCTGGCACGTCTGAGGCGCAAGGAATTTTATACGTCGAAGGCGCATGGGTGCGTAATTTACCATCAGCGCTATAAACCAATTCTTCGGTGGTCAGCCAGCCCATGCCCTGCACAAAGCCGCCCTCAATCTGGCCCATATCAATGGCGGGGTTTAATGAGCGGCCCACATCATGCAGAATATCCACACGCGTCACTTTCATTTCGCCCGTCATCGTATCGATCAAAACTTCCGAACAGGCCGCACCACAGGCAAAATAGAAAAATGGATTGCCTGTGCCCGTGGCGCGGTCCCAATGAATGCCTGGAGTTGCATAGAAACCTGTCGACGAAAGTGAAATACGCGCTTCCTTCGTAGCCTTGGCGAGCGCCGCAAAACTCATCGATTTGCGCCCCGCCTTCACCACACCATTTTCAAAAATGATGGAAGATTTTTTCACCTTCCAAAGTGAAGCGGCATGTTCGGCCATACGGTCTTTAATCACCAAAGCCGCATTGCGCGCTGCCATGCCGTTAAGATCAGTGCCAGAAGAAGCGGCGGTGGGCGATGTGTTGGGCACTTTGCCTGTGGTGGTCGCGGTGATGGCCACTTGGTCCAGTGCAATGCTGAAAGTCTCCGCCACAACTTGCGCTACTTTCACATAAAGCCCTTGGCCCATCTCTGTGCCGCCATGGTTAAGATGCACCGACCCATCAGCATAAACATGCACCAAAGCGCCTGCTTGGTTCATCTGCGTGAAGGTGAATGAAATACCAAATTTAACAGGAATAAGTGCCAAGCCTTTTTTAAGAAAGCGGCTAGACTTGTTAAAGGCATCAATCTCTTTGCGGCGCTTTTTATAGCTGGAGGATTTCTCAAGCTGCGCAATAAGCTCGGGCAGCACATTGTCGCGCACTTTTTGTCCATAAGGCGTCACATCACGGCGCGGGCTATAGAGATTGCGTTTGCGCACGTCGAGGGCATCAATGCCGATTTGAATGGCAATGCTTTGCATCATCGCTTCCGCAAACAAAATGCCTTGTGGACCGCCAAAGCCACGAAACGCAGTATTGGAAACAGTATTGGTTTTCAGGCGCTGTGTAGCGATGTGATAGGCTGGATAATAATAGGCATTATCAGCATGAAACATGGCGCGATCACAAATGGCATTGCTTAAATCGGCTGAATACCCGCAACGAGCGGCGAAATTCACATCAACCGTTGTGATGCGTGCCGTTGCATCATAACCTGCTTCATATTCAACATAGAAATCATGGCGTTTGCCAGTCATCATCATGTCGTCGTCGCGGTCGAGACGACATTTTGCAGGCCTGCCAGTTTTATGCGCGGCCAGCGCAGCAAGAGCAGCCCATTGCGCGGCCTGGCTTTCCTTGCCACCAAACGCCCCACCCATGCGCCGACATTCGCATGTCACCTTTGCATCGGGCACACCCAGCATGGCTGCCACACAATGCTGAATTTCTGCAGGGTGCTGAGTGGAGGAATACACCATCATGCCACCATGTTCTTGCGGGAAAGCAAAGGACACTTGCCCCTCAAGATAGAAATGCTCCTGCCCTCCAATCGTCAGTTCACTGACGATTTTATGGGCTACAGATTTTTTAATATCACCTTTTTTGAACGCATAGGGCGGCAGCATATTGGTTTTGGAATCGCGCACCGAAACAATTGGCGGTTCGGCGGCGATCTCAATCTTTGCCAAGCGTGTGGCGCGGCGTGCCGCATCACGGGTTTCGGCAACAACGGCAAAAATCACTTGGCCATGAAATTCAATAGTGCCATCAGCCAAAATTGGGTCATCACCCGCATTGGGGCTGCAATCATTTTTGTGCGGAATATCCTTCGCCGTGAACACCGCAATCACCCCAGCGACAGCTCGCACCGCAGAAAGATCACAAGAGATAATTTTCCCGCGCGCGCCTTCCTTGGCATAGCCCGGTGCTACATGCACCGTGCCTTCAGGTTCGCGCATATCGTCAATATAAATAGCGCTGCCCGTCACATGCAAATCGGCACTGTCATGGGCGATGGCTTTGCCAACTGTTTTCATGGTTGCAGCACCCGCACATCATGTGCACCAGCCGCTTCCAATAGAGCTTTACGCAGCAAAGCATTGCCAATCGCCACGCGATATTCCGCACTCGCCCGCATATCAGCAATCGGCGCATAATCATCAAGCACCACGCTCAAGGCCTCATCTAATGTTTTACCAATCAACGCGGCTTCGGTTTTCAAAGCCCGCTTCGGGGTTGCCGCCATGCCACCAAAAGCAATGCGGGCGGCGACGATTTTGGAATCCTCAACCGTGAATAAAAACGCCCCCATCACAGCGGAAATATCATCGTCAAACCGCTTCGATATTTTGAAACATTTGAACACCTGATTGGGCGCAGGTTTTGGCACATCAATGCGCCACACCAGCTCACCCGGTTTTCGGTCCTGCTTGCCATAGGCAATAAAAAAATCTTCAAGCTTTAGCGAGCGCATCGCGCTGCCATGGCGCAAGTGCAGTATGGCTCCCAACGCGATAAGAGCAGGTGGCATATCCCCAATCGGCGAACCGTTAGCAATATTGCCGCCGATCGTCCCTGAAGCGCGAACATGCCGCGAACCAAAGCGCCGCAGCAACTCGCCAAGGTCAGGCGATAGGCCCTTAAGAACTTCTAATGCATCCGTGTGAGTGGCTCCCGCACCAATGGAAATATAAGTACCACGATCTTCAATCGCAGAAAAATCCGTGGCGCGTCCTGTATAAATAATCTGCGCCTGTTCGCGCATTTGTTTAGTGATCCACAAGCCCACATCGGTGCCGCCGGACAAAATCGTAGCAGCAGGATATTGCGCACAAAGTTCAGCCAATTTTTCTGCACTTGCAGGGGCCGCAAAGAACGAGGCGTCATCGCCCGCAAACAAATCACCTTCAATGCTCGTGAGCGTTTTGCAGGTCTCGCCTTGCCTGCGCGACCAATGATCATCCACTGAATTACACGTCGCCAACCCCGCATCTATAATCGGGCGATAACCCGTGCAGCGGCACAGGTTGCCCGCGATTTGATCCACCACATCAGCGCGGTCAACATTGCGCTTTTCATGCGCCAGCGAAAACAGCGACATCACAAACCCCGGTGTGCAAAATCCACATTGCGAAGCATGGGCATCCACCATCGCTTGTTGCACCGGATGCAAAATACCATCCCGCGCTAGATCATCCACCGTAATCAATTCCTTGCCGTGAATTTGGCCAAGCATCAAGATGCAGGCGTTCACCGCTTGGTAACGCACCCCGCCATTGTGCGGCGTGCCCAGCACCACCGTGCAGGCCCCGCAGTCGCCTTCGTTGCAGCCTTCTTTGGTGCCTTTCGATTTTTCAGTAAGGCGCAAATAATCCAGCAGCATGGTGTCGGGTGCGAATTTTTCAATCTGCACCAAGGCTCCCCGCCGCATGAAAGTGAGCGCACCCATCAGCTGCCCCGATATGTGGAATAACTAAAGGGCGAGAGCAGCAACGGCACATGAAAATGCTGCGTGGCATCGGCAATGCCAAAGCGAATGGGAATGACATCAAGAAACAAGGGTTCAGCCAAATTCATGTTTTGCGCTCGCAAATAATCACCCGCAAAAAACCGAAGTTCATAAGTGCCAACAGCCAAAGCCGAACCTTCTAAAAGTGGTGCATCGGCCCTGCCATCAGCATTGGTGATAATAGTCTTCAAAAGCCGGTCAGACCACACCTCAATGCGCAACCCCGCCGCCGGTTTTCCGCGCGCCGTGTCCAGCACATGCGTTGTCAGTTTGCCCACAATAAAAGATCCTCTCAGCGAAAGCCAAGAGGATCACAGTTCGCATTAAATGACAAGTCTGGTCTATTTGCTCAAGAATGCTTGCGACGAAATGGCATTGGTAATGGATTGGAAAGCAACCGCCATCTCATTGGAGTCATTGGCCACAAAGAAATTTTCCTTGGCGTCCGAAGCGCAGCCTTGCAAACGGGCCCGTTGGCTGGAATCATCGAGATCAAAAGCCACAGTCATCATGGTGATGCCGGAAGCCTTGGCGTTGCTGCACAGCATTTCCAAATTGCTGTCACCTTGCGCCACATCCCGCGTGCCCCCAGGGCCAAATGCAGGTTCAGTTTGCGCTCCATCAGTCAAGACGATCATATATTTTTGAGTTTTTTTGTTTGCATAGCTAACACCCTCAGAAAACGGAGCGTTGGGTGAAAGCACATGATAGCCAAACTCAACCCCCAAAGCCACATGAGTATAGGCATAAGGAGTCATGGTCGAAAGTTGGCTTTTGAGGCTTGCAAAATCATTGGTCAGGGGCTGCAATTTGAGGTTATGGGCTTTGTAGCCCGCGCATCCATAAGAAGCATGATCAGGCGCGTTAAGCTGGCCCCATTTAGAATCAGGCGAACCATCAGGGCTGGCATCGGTGATGTTGTAAGGATATTGCCGATCTTGCGTGCAGCCCGTCCAAACGCCAACCGCAGGTTTGCCGAGCACATAGGCATTGGGCAAGCTGGTGTAAACATGATGTGAAAACGGCACCAATGCAAATTTCACTTTGTCGGCATCAGTCTTGGTCAGTTCATCAATCAGTTTGGTGGCGGCTTTGCGCATAGCAATATATTTAATTTCAGTGCCAGACACATCGCCCATTGAACCTGAATAGTCGAGCACAAAAGCAATTTCCGCACTCTTGTTTTCGGGGATAGCCACTTCAGACTCAACGCCAAGGTCCATCGCATTAATGCCCACAATACTCATAAATGAGGTTGGCAGCGTCAGGCTGGCATTGGCAACCACTTCTGTGTCTTTAACGTCAAATTTGATTGTCGAAATCGCATTTGAAACTTCACCGGTTTTCATGTTTGCGTTGAAAGCATCCAAGCCAATTTTCATCCGTTGCGCTGTTGTTTTATCGTTGGCCAAGGCTGCTGCTAATGTGCCCCCATCGAGCGCCGCTTGCATTTGAGTTTGGCCTGCATAAAACCGTGCAAAATCAATCGCCACCCCTGCTGCTGCCATGAGGGGAACAAGGGCAATTGCAAAAGTTATCGCAGCCGAACCTTTTTCAGCCTTTATAAATTTTTTCCAAATTGTCATGGCCTCGACTCCTGTCTCATTCCGGCACGAAGCCGATTGGTTGAGAGAGAAGGAGCAAGTGCGGGTCCAAGCCGCGCACCTCGGGGAGAGAGGTTAATCGAAGGGTTTACAATTCGTTAATGGCCTGTTTCAGAATAGCAACAGCAGCCTGTTTAACTCTTGGCGACAAATTGCTGAACTTGGGTTACATGCAGACAGAAAAATCGAAAAGGATTCGCTCGAATGACTGACCCAAAACCCAGTTTGCCAGACCACCTGAGCACAGACCCTAAAAGCCCATATTTCAATGAAGCCGTCCTCGCACACCCAATCGGCATTCGCTTTAACGGCGTGGAAAAAACCACTGTCGAAGAATATTGCATCTCTGAAAGCTGGGTGCGCTTGCCCTCAGGCGGCAAAAGCAAAGACCGCTACGGCAACCCGATGATGGTGAAGCTGACCGGCAAGGTTGAGGTTTATTACGTGGATTAAAACGGCCGTCGCTGCCTAATCGCTTGCGTCAACGTGCCTTCATCCAAGTAGTCAAGCTCGCCACCCACCGGCACGCCGTGCGCCAGGCGAGATGTGGCAACACCCTTATTTTTTAGACGTTCAGTGATGTAATGAGCGGTTGTCTGACCTTCCACTGTGGCATTGGTGGCGAGAACGACCTCTTTTATTTCATCATTGGCACAGCGGTTCACCAATTCTGTAATGTCGAGGTCTTCAGGCCGCACGCCGCCCAGAGCGGAAAGTGTGCCGCCTAGAACATGATACAAACCATTCCAAGCGCCCGCCCGTTCGAGTGCCCACAAGTCGCCCACTTCTTCGACCACGCAGATCATGCTGCGGTCACGGCGGTGGTCGGAACAAATGGTGCAAGGGTCCAGCGTATCCACATTTCCACAGGTGAAACATGTTTTCACTTTAAGCCTCGCGTCGTCGAGGGCCAAGGCAAGCGGTGTTAAAAGTTTGTCGCGATTTTTGACGAGATGAAGAACGGCTCGTCTGGCCGAGCGCGGCCCAAGCCCAGGAATTTTTGCAAGGAGTTGAATGAGCAGTTCAATCTCTGGTCCAGCTTGGCGTTTCAAAATCTATCCCTCATGCTGAGGTGCGAGCACTTCGCGAGCC
>JANPGD010000148.1:0-4339 GCA_031423845.1 Hyphomicrobiales bacterium
CTTCTTTCACCACCCCACTACCCAAAATTCCTCCCACTCCCCATATCCCGCAAACTCGGCTATAATGCCCCCCAATGGAGATGCTTATGGCACGTGATCAGGTTAAGGTTGTTGAGCGGATTGATCCGGTTTGGGATCGGTTGCGGCATGAGGCTGAGGAAATAGCGCGTCAAGAGCCTGGCCTTGGCGGGTTTATTTATTCGGCCGTGCTGTCGCATGATTCCTTCGAGGATGCTTTGGCGCACCGGCTGGCCCAGCGTTTGGGAAATGCCGACTTGAGTGCAGATTCTGTAGTGAAGGCCTTTCAGGATGCTTTACAGGCCGAACCAGAAATTGGCTTTGCGGCGCGAGCAGACATGATTGCTACGTTTGATCGTGACCCTGCTTGCCACCGCTATATTGATCCGCTGCTTTATTTCAAGGGTTATCAAGCCTTGCAAACGCACCGCATGGCGCACCGTCTGCTGGCTTTGGGGCGGCGTGATTTTGCGCTGTATTTGCAGAGCCGTTCGTCGATGATTTCATCGGTCGATATCAACCCCGCTGCGCAAATTGGCAAAGGCATTATGATCGACCATGGCCATGATATTGTGATTGGCGAGACTGCTGTGGTGGAAGACAATGTTTCCATTTTGCAGGGTGTCACTTTAGGTGGCACCGGCAAAGAGGTGGGCGATCGGCACCCTAAGATTCGCTATGGCGTTTTGATTGGAGCAGGGGCCAAGATCCTCGGAAACATTGAAATTGGCCATTGCAGCCGCGTGGCGGCTTGCTCCGTTGTGTTGCATGATGTGCCGCCCAATCGCACGGTTGCTGGCGTTCCTGCAAAAATCGTCGGTTTTGCAGGTTGTGCCGAACCGGCTCGCGTGATGGACCATCAGGTTGAGCCTGACGAGCCTGTTGCGAGTGATCTCGTTTGAGGTTAGAGCTTTTCCAAATCTAATGCGGAGTGCGACTTTTGGATCCTAAAGAAATTGCCAAGCTGACCAAATTCTTTCGTGAGAAGTTTAACAATCCTGGTTTGATTGTTAAGGCTCGTCCGCAAAAGAAAGATTTTGCCGAAGTTTATCTGGGCGATGAATTTATGGGGCCAGTTTACCGCGATGAGGAAGATGGCGAGCTTTCGTTTAATTTCTCGATGGCGATTTTGGATATCGATCTCGAATAATTAATACTTAAACTGCTCGTTCAACACCCGCTCGGCCAAGCTGTGACCAGCGTCGAACAGGATTTTAACGCTGCGTTTTTTGTCTTCGGCGATTTCGACTGAAGCAACATTGCGCACTTCCAAGTGGTCCGCCACGGCGGCCACGGGGCGTTTTTCGGATTCGAGCACCGTTAATGTAACTTTGGCTTTGTGCGGCAAAATCGCGCCGCGCCAGCGTCTTGGCCGGAAAGCACTGATCGGGGTTAGTGCTAAAAGAGGCGATCCTATCGGCAGAATGGGGCCATGAGCGGAAAGATTGTAAGCCGTGCTGCCCACAGGGGTTGAAACCAGCAATCCATCACAGATCAGTTCATCCAATCGCGTTTGGCCGTCAATCGTGATTTTGAGCTTGGCAGCTTGTGATCTTTGTCGCAGCACCGAAACTTCGTTGAAGGCAACGGCTTGGTGCTTGTTGCCGTCTCGGCCAATGGCCGTCATTTTCAACGGCCTGATGGTTGTAAGCTCAGCATCGTTCAGGCGTTGCGGCAATTCTTTCTCAATGAAATCATTCATCAGAAACCCGACAGAACCGCGGTTCATTCCGTATATGGGAAGGCCTGCGGACATAAAGCGGTGCAAGGCTTGCAGCATGAGACCATCACCACCCAAGGCCACCACAACATCTGCCGATTCAGGGTCGGCACTGCCATAGAGCTTCGAAAGCTTCGCCAAGGCGCGGCGGGCTTCGGGAGCTTCAGAGGCGAGAAAGGCGATGCGGTTGAATTTCATGTCGGATAATGTGCGTTGACAGTTGGGGTTGCGGGATACATTGATCGGCAACGTTACCACTGGTTTGAGGCTTGTCCAATTAAGATGCGTAGTTTGGTTATTTGTACCACCTGTAAATTTTCACCAGAATCTAAAACCGGTCCCGATGGGCGCACAGGGGGTGAGATTTTGATTGGCCATATGCGCGAAGTTTTGGCGGAAAGGCCTGACGTGGATTTGGAAATCCAAGTTTGCTTATGGAATTGCACAAGGCCTTGCAGTGTGGTGATGCGTGACGACGAACGCTATTCCTATGTAACAGGCGGCAACGCACCATCGCGCGAACAGGCGGATGCTATACTCACTTGGTTTGATGCGCATGGCCAAACTCCCACAGGCGAAGTTCCCTTCAAGCTATGGCCACAGGCGATGCGGGGGCATTTTATTGCCCGCATTCCGCCGGTGAAAAAATGAGCGTGGTTCTGGTTTTGGGAGGGGCAAGGTCAGGCAAGAGTCGCTTTGCTGAAGGGCTGGCCCATCAGCCCGCCCATTATGTGGCCACCGCTCAGGCCTTTGATGATGAAATGCGCGAACGGATTGAGGCACATAAGGTGCAGCGCGGATCGCAGTGGACGACACATGAAGAACCGATAGATTTGGTTGGGGTGTTGAAAAAGATCGACGTGTCGGGCAATTTCATCCTCGTGGATTGTCTCACCCTCTGGCTTTCAAACTTGCTTTTGGCCGATGCGGATTGCAACGCTGCAATTCAAAAATTGGTTGCGCATTTAGAAAACGCCAAGGCACGCATCGTCATCGTTTCCAATGAAGTGGGTCTTGGCATTGTGCCGGATAATAAACTGGCGCGCCGGTTTCGTGATGTGCAGGGCATAGGCAATCAACGGGTAGCCGAGGTGGCAATGAACGTCGTGTTTATGGCGGCGGGCTTGCCCCTTATATTGAAAGGCCCATTGCCAACAGCACAGCTGTGACCAGCTGCACGATCAAAGCGCGGTCATAAAGTTCAAGCCCTCGCGCAATGTCTTTTGGTTCTACATCGCGGCCATCGCCCATAAAAGGCAAATCCACCGTCTCACCATCATATTGGCGTGGGCCACCAAAGCGTAAACCTAAGGCTCCGGCCATCGCAGCTTCGGGCCAACCGGCATTGGGGGATTGGTGTTTGCCCGCATCGCGCCACATAGATTGTAAGGCATTTTGCCCATCGGTTTTTGAAGTCACCCAAGCAGCGGCTGCAAACATAAGACCCGTCAAACGCGATGCGGGCAGGTTGACGAGATCATCCAGCTTGGCAGCGGCCCAACCGAAATGCAGATATTTTTCTGACTTATGGCCAATCATGGAATCGGCAGTATTTATGGCTTTATAAATCACCAGTCCGGGCAGGCCGAGCAACGCATACCAAAAAATTGGTGCGGTGATGCCATCGGCGGTGTTTTCCGCGAGGCTTTCGAGCGCCGCTTTGGCGACGCCGTTTTCGTCTAAAGTTTCAGGGTCGCGGCCCACAATTTTTTTGATCTCGGTACGGGCAGCAGAAATTGAAACCCCTAATGCGCGGTCCACAGCGCTCACATGATCACGCAAAGATTTTTGTGCGACGAAGGCGGTGGCAAGCACCACATTGATCACCCAGCCATATGAATATTGCGAAAGAGTTTTAGCTAAAATCCACGTCGGAATGCCCACTGCGGCGCACAGCAGGATGACTGCGAGAATGCCATGGCGACGATTTTGAGCAGGGTCAACTTCTGGATCATTGAGGCCTTCATCGATGTAACTGATGAGCTTGCCGATCCACTCAACGGGATGGCCGATCAGTTTTTGCAAGGCAGGCGGATAACCCACAAAACTTTCAATGACCAAAACGAGAGCGGCGAGGGCGAAATTATTCATTGCGCAAGATCCAGAATTTTATCGAGGTCGAGATGGGTTTCTAAATGGGCTGCGAGGTCGTCCAAGGTTTTTTCGATTGTGTGATCAAAAGCCAAGTCGGATGGTGGTGCACCCAAAGATTTAAGAAAGGATTGCCGGAAACCATCAGCAGCAAAGCAACCGTGGAGATAGGTGCCCGTCACCAAGCCGTCGAGGCTGGTGGCACCTTCCGGCCCGTTGGGGGTTTGGGCAAACAGTCTTACACAGTCTGGCCCCGTTGTGGTGCCAAGATGGATTTCATACGCGGTGATCAACTGCCCGGTGAGGGCGTGCATGGCTTGGGTTTCAGTAACAGTTTTATCGGCGAGCAGGGTGGTTTCGACGTCGAGTAAGCTTAGGCCTTCAACACTGCCTTTGGCATCTTCCAGCCCTTCTGGGTCATGGATAAGGCGACCGAGCATTTGGTAGCCACCACACAGGCCTAGGATGCGTCCACCGCGCCTTACATGGGCTTTGAGGTCAATATCCCAG
>JANPGD010000149.1:0-6083 GCA_031423845.1 Hyphomicrobiales bacterium
ATAACGCCTTCGATGATGACAATGTCTCGGCCTTCGCCAATCTCGTTCAATCGCGCGGCACAAGCTGCAGCACCCATGGCCCACAGATCAAGATTAATGCAGGGTTGGCCGCTTGCGGCCTCGTGGAAGCGACCATCAATATAGTCAGGCCCCAGTTTGGCGGAGGCTACTTTCAGGCCTTTATTTTTCAAAGCGCGAATGAGCCCCAGCGTGATCAAGGTTTTGCCACTGCCAGATTGAGGGGCCGCCAGAATGATGGCCTTAGCCAATCTTATTCTCCATCAATTCTGGTGAATACCAGTCGAGCAACGGCCGCCAATCACTGGCATGACCGATCACCACGATAGCGGGGGTGGGTGGCTGGTGCAGTTTTACATAATCGCCGGCCTCACACAAAATCGTATTGGCAACGGCTTGAATGGGCAGCGAGGCATTTGAGACAATGGTGACGGGGTGATCAGGCGGGCGACCAGCTTCAATCAATGCAGCAGCGATTTCACCAAGATTTTTCACACCCATATACATGACAATAACGGGCGCTGCGGTGGCGATGGCTTGCCAATTGACGTTGGCGGGCATTTTTCCGGTAGCGTCATGGCCGGTTAAAAAGATCACAGCATGGTTGGTATCGCGGTGGGTGGCTGGAATGCCAGCATAGGCAAGGCCGCCTACGCCCGCAGTAATGCCGGGAACAATACGGAACGGCACACCGGCTTTTGCTAGTGTTTGGCTTTCCTCGCCGCCCCGACCAAACATAAAGGGGTCACCGCCTTTGAGACGCAGCACGCGTTTTCCAGCTTTGGCCAGCTCAATAAGGCGCAGCGAAATATCTTTTTGGACCGGAGAAGGTTTGCCGCCGCGCTTACCCGCGTATTCAGTCTCCACACCTTCCGGTAGCCAGCGCAGCATATCGGGGTTGACCAGTGCATCATAAACCACAATGTCGCAATGCTGCATGGCATGATAGGCGAGCAGAGACATAAGGCCGGGCGCACCGGGGCCAGCACCCACAAGCCACACCCAGCCAGCATGAAACTGTGGAAAATCTTCCGCATCCAATTTGGCAAAGTTGTTGGTTTGTGTTTCGCTCATGTTTCCTTATACAGTTTGCTTATGCGAATTGAGAAGCCTGACACGAGTTTAAAGCGCGGCTGGACCACTGGGGCATGTGCGGCTGCGGCAGTGAAAGCCGCGTATACGGCATTGCTCAGCGGCACATTTCCTGATCCGGTGACTATTACATTGCCGAAGGGCGAACAACCCTCATTCGCATTGGCGCTTGAGGAAAAAGGCGAAGGTTGGGCGCGGGCAGGCATTGTGAAAGATGCAGGTGATGACCCTGATGTGACGCATGGCGCAACAGTGATTGCCACAGTGAGGCATGGTGGCACCGGAGTGACGTTTAAAGCGGGTGAAGGCGTCGGCGTGGTAACCAAGCCCGGCTTGCCAATTGCAGTTGGTGAACCTGCTATTAATCCCATTCCACGCAAGATGATGATGGCGGTGATTGCCGAGCTGGGTGGCGGGGACGTAGAAATTGAAATTTCCATTCCTGATGGTGCAGCCATTGCGGAGAAAACTTGGAACCCCCGGCTTGGCATTATCGGTGGTCTTTCGATATTGGGCACAACTGGAATCGTTCACCCCTTTTCGTGTGCTGCGTGGATTGCCTCTATTCATCGCGGTATTGATGTGGCCCGTGCGATGGGGCTTCAGCATGTGTCTGGCTGCACGGGATCGACCTCTGAGGATTCTGTGCGGGGGCACTATGATTTGCCATTAGAGGCGATGCTCGACATGGGGGATTTTGCCGGAGGAGTGCTTAAATATCTCCGCGTTAATCCGGTGCCACGTGTTACTATTGGTGGTGGCTTTGGTAAGATGGTGAAGCTGGCGCAGGGGGCGATGGATTTGCATTCGGGGCGTTCTCAGGTTGATTTTGCATGGCTAGCTGATCGCGTGGATGCTTCATTGCGCGAACAGGTTTTAGCGGCGAATACGGCACAGCATGTATTGGAAATGGCTGGCGCGGGACTTGCCGAGAAAGTCGCTAACGAGGCGCTGGTCCATGTGAACCGCGTGCTCGACGGCAGTTCTGTTGCTGATGTTATCGTGATTGACCGTGCCGGAAAAATTATTGCCCATGCAGTCTAAACGCATTCTCATTTTGGCGGGCACGAATGACGCGCGGTTGCTAGCGAATAGATTGGTTGCTGATGGATATGATGTCATCTCGTCTTTTGCAGGTGTCACTGAAAATCCGATTTTGCCCAATGGAAAGATTCGCAAGGGTGGGTTTGGTGGTGTTGAGGGGATGCGGCACTCTTTAGCGGAGGAGAAGATAGATATTCTGATTGATGCAACCCATCCTTTCGCAGCGATAATTTCGCGCCATGCGGCTGAGGCAGGTTCACACCTGTTACGATTGGAACGTCCGGCTTGGGAAGCGCAAGAGGGAGATCAATGGATTCATGTTGATGATATTCCGGCGGCTGCTGCCGTGTTGCCGAATGAAGCGCGGGTGTTGTTGACTATTGGTCGCAAAGAAGTTGCCGCATTTACAACTCGCACTGATCTATCCGGTGTAGCCCGGATGATCGAACCACCCGAAGTGGATTTGCCTTCACAATGGCAGTTGGTTCTGCAACGCCCACCGTTCACGCTTGAAGCCGAGATTGATTTGATGCGCGGGGCTAAGATTACGCATCTCGTCACTAAAAATGCGGGCGGGACTGAGACAATTGAAAAACTTGAGGCAGCGCGTGCTTTGGGCCTTCCCGTGGTGATGGTGGCGCGGCCCTTCAAGCCGCCAGTACAAACATTTCATTCGGTGGACGCAATTGCGGCTTACATCACTTCTCGCTAGAGTGTTCAGATAACATTTGGATTCGGTTCATGCGCAAAACACTCTCAGTCCTTTTCTGCCTTTTTCTGATGAGCGGGTTTGCTGCTGCATCAACGCTTTCCGATGTTAAGGCGCGGGGAAAACTGCTGTGTGGCGTTAATGCGGGTTTGCTTGGATTTGCACTCAAGGGGGATGATGGCAAATGGGCTGGCTTTGATGTCGATTACTGCCGTGCCATTGCTGCTGCGGTTTTAGGCGATGCCGAAAAAGTGGACTATGTGCCGCTGACTACCGCAACTCGGTTTGATGCATTGAAAACAGGCGCAGTTGATATTTTGGCCCGCAACACAACTTGGACGATGGAGCGCGAAACCAAAATGCCGCTTCGTTTTGCGGGTATCAGCTACCATGATGGCCAAGGCTTTATGGTGAGCAAAGCGATTGGTGTGAATTCAGTTTTCAACCTCACGCAAGCTGCTGTTTGTTTCTTATCGGGCACGACGACACAAGCAAATTTAGAAGATTTTTTCCGTGAAAAGGAAATGACATTTACACCAGTCTCATTCGGAACCATTGACGAATTGGTGGCGGCGTTTCAGGCTAAAGATGGCAATAAGTGCGACGCATATTCTGCCGATCAATCGCAACTTTATGCTGTGCGTTTGAAGCTTGCCACGCCCGATGATTATATCATTTTACCAGAAGTGATTTCGAAAGAACCATTGGGACCAGCTGTGCGTCAAGGGGACGAGCAATGGTTCAACATTGCGCGCTGGACTTTGTTCGCGCTGATTAATGCCGAGGAACTGGAGGTTCGTGGTGCTGGTGTTGATGATGCCATTGCTAAAAGCAAAAAAGCTGATGTGCGCCGCCTTCTTGGATTAGAAGGCACATTCGGAGTTGATATGGGCTTGGATGCTGACTGGGCTGCGCGCGCCATTAAGGCTGGTGGCAATTATGGTGAAATATTCGAGCGCAATCTGGGTAAGGGTTCTAAGTTGGGAATTGAGCGTGGCTTAAACGCACCTTGGAACCAAGGCGGAATCTTGTATGTGCCGCCCGTAAGGTAACAATTATCCAAGTGCGATTGGGTTGTTCGAGGCACCCCATTCCGCCCAAGACCCATCATAAAGCGCATGGTGTTTTGCGCCGATCTCTGTGAGGGCTATAGTTAGGATAGCTGCCGTTACGCCGGAGCCGCAACTTGTTGTAATTGCGTTTGCTGTGTCGATTCCAGCCTCGGCGAAAACCGTGGATAATTCTGCGGTGGGTTTTAACGTACCATCAGCTTTGAGTAGGGTGGCGTAGTGCACATTCTTCGCGCCGCTGATGTGGCCGGGTTTTACGCCGGGGCGGGGTTCTGGTTCCTCACCACGAAAACGGATTGGCGAACGGGCATCGGCGATTTGTGATTTTTCGCTGACAACCTGTGCCATAGATTTCACCATGTTGGGATGGAAAGTGGACGTGAATTTTCCGGCCACTATTGATGGAAAGCCAGACTGGGTGACGCGGTTTTCCGCCAACCATTTTTTCAATCCACCATCCAACACCTTAACATTGTCATGGCCAAAGACTTTGAACATCCACCACACACGAGCGGCAGAGAATAAGCCAAGACTGTCATAGCAGATTACTTTCTTGTCATTGCCAGCACCCAACTTGCTTACTTCGGCGGCGAATTTTTCGGGCGATGGCAACATGTGGGGCAGGATGGTTTCGGTGTTGGAAATTGAATCGATGTCAAAGAACTGGGCACCGGAAATATGTGCTGCTTCGAACTCAGCCCGCGCATTTCGTTTCGCAGCTGGCAAATGCCAAGAGCAATCTAGGATGCAAAGATCATCGTCACCCCAGTGATCTGCAAGCCAATCTGTCGAAACGAGATTGCTCATCAGGCTTCAAACACTTTTGGTGCAGTTGATTTTTTCTCTAACCAAGCTGGCACTGGCAAATCCTTGCTGTGCATAAATTCAGCATTGAACTGTTTGCTCGCATATCTGGTGCCGTAGTCGCAGAGGATGGTTACGATATTGTGGCCAGGGCCTAATTGTTTGGCCAGCGCCATGGCCCCTGCCACGTTCACACCGGTGGAGCCGCCCATGTTCAGGCCCTCATGTTGAAGGAGATCATAAACAATTTCGTAGGCTTCACGGTCGTGGATTTGGAAGGCTTCATCGATGACTGCGCCTTCAAGATTGGCGGTAATGCGGCCTTGGCCAATGCCTTCAGTGATGGAAGAGCCTTCGGATTTTAATTCGCCAGTTTTATAATAACTGAAAAGAGCAGCGCCCATTGGATCAGCAATGGCAATTTTTACATCCTTGTTTTTGGCCTTGAGTGCCATGCTCACGCCGGCCAAAGTTCCGCCTGATCCCACTGCGCAAACAAAGCCATTAATTTTGCCATTGGTTTGCGACCAGATTTCTGGCGCTGTTGTTTCAATGTGAGCTTGGCGGTTGGCGATGTTATCAAATTGATTGGCCCACACGGCACCCATGGCTTTGGCCAGACGGCCGGAATAGCGCACATAATTATTGGGGTTTTTGTAGGGGGCGGCGGGCACTTCGATGAGTTCAGCACCCATCTGGCGCAACGCATCTTTCTTTTCTTGAGCCTGCGTTTCAGGAATCACGATCACTGTTTTATAGCCCATGGCGCTGGCAACCATGGCCAAGCCAATGCCAGTGTTGCCAGCCGTACCTTCAACGATGGTGCCACCTGGTTTCAGTTCGCCTGATTTGATCGCGGCCTTGATAATATACAAAGCGGCGCGGTCTTTCACTGATTGACCGGGGTTCATAAATTCGGCTTTCCCGAGGATGTTGCAGCCTGTGAGTTCGGAGGCTTTGCGCAGCTTGATCAACGGCGTGTTGCCGATGGTTTCGATAATGTCGTGGCGGATATCCATGTGCTGCTCCAGATTTATATATAGCATTGCCCCACATAGGGTCGTTCGTCAAACCGAACAAAGCATAAGGGCCAGTCACTGTAACATGACTGGCCCTTGAAACTGGCTCCCCGAGCTGGACTCGAACCAGCGACAATTCGATTAACAGTCGAATGCTCTACCAACTGAGCTATCAGGGAATATGGGCGGGCTATAGCAGATGGATTTTAAGGCGCAAACCCTAAATTTTACTTTCTTCAAAACGCGTGAAAATTCCGTTATCCATCCTATATAGCGGGTTTGGGGAGTGAACATGGCGCGATATATTAAATTTGCAGGCTTTAATGT
>JANPGD010000150.1:0-6155 GCA_031423845.1 Hyphomicrobiales bacterium
ATGCCTGACCAAGGTTCAACGCGTTATGAAGAGCATGATTCACCAGGCTTTATCGCCGAAATGAAGAAGCTCTGCGCAGGCTGCAAGGTGATTTATCTCAACGCGGGTGCTGATGCAGCCAAGCAACAACAACAATTTAACTCGGTCATCGCGCAAGGTGCAAAGGCAATTGTTCTTGATCCAGTTGATTCAGCAGCCGCTGCGTCGCTGGTGAAACTGGCTCAAAGCCAAGGTGTGAAGGTGATTGCCTATGATCGACCAATTCCAAAGGGCGGGGCAGATTTCTATGTGTCGTTCAACAATGAAGGCATCGGCAAAGCCATTGCTGACTCCTTAGTTGCTCATTTGAAGGCCATGAACATAAAGCCAGGTGATGGCGAAGGCCTTTTGCAAATCAACGGCTCACCAACTGATGCGGCAGCTGGCCTGATCAAGAAAGGCATCCACGAAGGTTTGGACAGCAGCGGTTTCCCAATTTTGTCAGAATTCGACACGCCAGATTGGGCCCCACCTAAGGCCCAAGAATGGGCTGCTGGCCAAGTGACTCGCTTTGGCAAGAAGATCCTTGGCGTTGTCGCTGCAAATGATGGCACGGGTGGTGGCGCAATTGCGGCTTTAAAAGCGGCAGGCGTTTCACCTGTTCCGCCCGTCACAGGCAACGATGCCACGACTGCTGCATTACAGTTGATCATTTCTGGTGATCAATACAACACGATTTCCAAGCCATCGGAAATTGTGGCAGCTGCCGCTGCCAACATAGCTTTCCAGTTGCTTTCGGGCGAAACACCAAAGGCTGAGATGACCTTGTATGACACACCATCGCAGCTGTTCACGCCCGCAGTGGTCACAGCTGAAAACCTGAAAGCTGAAATCATCGACAAGGGCATTGCAAAAGCAGCAGACCTTTGTGGTGGCGCTTATGCCGATGGTTGCGCCAAGCTCGGCATCAAGTAGTATCGCACTGCATAACCTCGTTCGGCCTGATCCTCCCGTGGCCGAACGGGGTGCTTTTCTCAATGCCTGCTATTCTTAAAAGGCCCAAACATAATGACCGCTGATTCACACCCTTCCCCGACTGGCGAAATTGTTCTGTCACTGCGCGGTGTCTCAAAAAACTTCGGAGCCGTTTCAGCGCTCACCGGTATTGATCTGGATGTGCACGCGGGTGAAGTGGTGGCCCTTGTTGGTGATAATGGAGCCGGTAAATCCACCTTGGTCAAAATTCTGTCGGGTGTGCATCAGGCCAGTTCGGGATCGATTACATTTCAAGGAAGACCCGTCACCTTACCAGATCCAAAGTCTGCACTGTCTCTTGGAATCGCAACGGTATTTCAAGATTTGGCGCTCTGCGAAAATCTTGATGTGGTTGCCAATATTTTTCTCGGCAAGGAACTCAATCCGATGCGCCTTGACGAAGTGTCGATGGAAGTGCGCGCCTGGACCTTGCTCAATGAATTATCTGCGCGCATTCCCAATGTGCGCGAGGCTGTTGCGTCTTTATCCGGTGGCCAACGCCAAACTGTGGCCATTGCACGTTCCCTGTTGCTCGATCCCAAATTAATTTTGCTTGATGAACCGACTGCGGCACTGGGCGTGGCGCAAACCGCAGAAGTGCTAGATTTGATTGAGCGGGTTCGAGATCGCGGCCTTGGTGTGGTGATGATCAGTCATAATATGGAAGACGTTCGTGCGGTCGCTGATCGAAT
Organism: Hyphomicrobiales bacterium; assembly: GCA_031423845.1. Taxonomy (GTDB): domain Bacteria; phylum Pseudomonadota; class Alphaproteobacteria; order Rhizobiales; family Aestuariivirgaceae; genus Aestuariivirga. Next base: position 1,707 of record JANPGD010000150.1, read on the forward strand.
TGTGGTTTTGCGCCTGGGCCGCAACAACGGTATTTTCTATCCTGATGCCTCGAACGCCGAACTTGTCAGCGCCATCACGGGTGCATCCAATAACTCAGTCTCACGCCGGGCGGGCCGCCGTTCAACACAGAGCGAAACAGGAATAAGCCTATGAGCGACGATACAAAAATTAAGGGTCCCTTACTTGATCGCAGCGATAGCCGAGTTGCCCACACAACAACGTTTGGAGGTGCTGTAAAAGCATTTTTTGATCGGGTGCGTTCTGGCGATTTGGGATCGCTTCCGGTCGTCGTGGGCTTGCTGGTGATTTGGACGGTTTTCACCAGCTTCAATCCGATTTTTTTATCAAGCAGCAATCTTGTGAATATGCTGTTTGATTCTTCCACCGTGGGCGTCATATCGCTTGGCATTGTTTGCGTTTTGATGGTGGGCGAAATTGATCTTTCAGTTGGGTCCGTCAGCGGCTTTGCCTCGGCAATTCTGGGCGTTTTGTGGGTCAATCACGGCTGGCCCGTGGGACTGGCCATCTTGGCTGCGGTCGCTGTTGGTGCAATTTTTGGTGCTGTCTATGCAGTGTTGTTCAATCGCTTGGGCATGCCAAGTTTCGTGTCAACGCTGTCAGGATTGCTCGCTGTGTTGGGCATGCAACTCTATGCGCTGAACCACACGGGCTCGATCAATTTGCCCTATGGATCATGGGTTGTGGATTTTGGTCAGACCATGATCATGCCAAAAATTGTGTCTTATGGCTTGGCGCTTCTGCCGGGGCTGATTATGTTATGGGCCGGTTACAGCTCAATCATACGGCGCAGTGCCGCCAATCTTTCGGCCCCATCGTTAACGGGTCTTGTGTTCAAGGCTGGCTTGATCACTGTGCTGATCGAAGCGATTGTATTTTATCTCAATCAATCGCGTGGCATACCTTGGATGTTTGGTTTGTTTGCGGGTCTTGTGATTGCTATGAACTACGCTTTCACGCGCACCAAATGGGGCCGCTCCATGACGGCCGTGGGCGGAAATCGCGAAGCCGCAAGACGGTCAGGCATAAATGTGGGCATGATCTACACCAGCGCCTTTGTCTTCTGCTCGATGCTCGCTTCATTCGGTGGCGTCTTGGCTGCAGCACGCTTGGCTTCTTCGAGTGAACAGGCAGGCACCGGTGACGTCAATTTGAATGCCATTGCCGCTGCCGTGATCGGCGGCACGAGCCTTTTTGGCGGACGCGGCAGTCCTTACTCGGCGTTGCTGGGCATCATCGTCATTCAATCAATCTCGAACGGGCTCACCTTGCTCGATCTCTCCTCGGCGCTGCGTTACATGATTACCGGTGGTGTTCTGGCCGTGGCCGTTATTGTCGATTCCCTTGCTCGCAAATCGCGCGTCTCACACGGCCGCGCCTAACCCATCAAAGAAAGTTTGTGTTATGTCTGAAGAACTAAAGGGTAAAGTAGCAGCAATCACTGGAGCTGCATCTGGGATTGGACTGGAATGTGCCAAGACGCTTCTCAATGCCGGTGCGCGCGTGATTCTTGTTGATCGCGCTGAGGAAAGTTTACGTAAAATTTGCGCTGAACTCGGACCCAATGCCATCCCTGTTGTGATTGATCTTTTTAGCCCGGCAAGTGTGAAGACGATGATGCCGCAGATTTTGGAGAAGGCTGGACACCTTGATATTTTTCACGCCAATGCGGGCTCCTATGTCGGCGGCGACGTTGTTGACGGTGATCCTGATGCGTGGGACCGGATGCTGAACTTGAACATCAATTCGGTGTTCCGCTCAATCCACGCTGTGTTGCCGCATATGGTCGAACGCAAAACGGGTGATATTCTTGTGACAAGCTCAATTGCGGGCATTGTGCCTGTGGTGTGGGAGCCAATTTACACGGCGTCTAAACACGCGGTGCAAGCCTTTGTCCATACTGTGCGGCGTCAGGTTTCAAAACATGGCATCAGGGTTGGCGCTATCCAGCCAGGGCCAGTGGTGACAGCGCTGTTGGCGGATTGGCCAAAAGCCAAAATGGACGAGGCACTGGCCAATGGCAGTTTAATGCAGCCCAAAGAAGTTGCTGATTCAGTCTTGTTCATGCTCACACGGCCGCGCAATATTGTCATTCGTGATCTGGTTATTCTGCCAACGAGCGTGGATCTTTAGTCGATGTCATCACAAAACGTATTCGTTGGAGTTGATGTTGGAACGGGCAGTGCCCGTGCAGGTGTGTTTGATGCGTCAGGAAAGCTTTTGGCCACCGCAAAACGCAACATTACAATGTGGCACGAGGCCGGAGATGTTGTTGAACAGTCAAGCGACCAAATCTGGCATGCCGTCTGCGAAAGTGTGCGTGAGGCAGTGGCGTCATCTGGCGTTTCGATAACGAGCATCACCGGTATTGGCTTTGATGCAACCTGCTCACTTGTGGTCGTCAAGAAAGATGGGTCACCTGTCACCGTCAGCCCATCAGGCGATCCAAAACGCAACATCATTGTGTGGATGGATCACCGTTCGGCAGGAGAAGCCGAAGAGATCAACGCGGGCAATCACGATGTGCTGCGCTATGTAGGCGGTCGCATTTCACCTGAAATGGAGACCCCGAAACTTCTCTGGTTAAAGTGCAACCTGCCAAAATCATTTGAAGGGGCAGATTACTTTTTTGATTTGCCTGATTATCTCACATGGCGCGCATCGGGCGCAGCTGATCGTTCAATCTGCACAGTCACATGCAAATGGACTTATCTCGCGCATGAGAAGCGTTGGGATGAAAAATATTTCAAAGACATTGGTTTGGCCGAACTGGTCAATGAAGGTTTTGCTCGGATTGGTACGAATATTGTGGCACCTGGAACAGCGCTTGGCAACGGACTGACTGCGCAAGCCGCATCGGATTTGGGATTGCCTGAGGGCACAGCAGTTGCTGCTTCTTTAATTGATGCTCATGCTGGGGGTGTTGGTACATTGGGCGGCAAAGTCGGCGAGCACGACGTTCCCATCGAAAATCGACTGGCCTATATATTCGGAACCTCCGCCTGCTCAATGGCTTCAACAAAAGAACCCATTTTTGTTAGTGGCGTTTGGGGTCCCTATTTTTCGGCGATGATCACGGGGCTCTGGCTAAATGAAGGCGGCCAATCTGCTGCTGGAGCGGCGATTGATCATTTGGTTGAAATGCATCCTGCTACGGCCGCAGCTCAGGTTCAAGCACGAGAGGCCGGACTTTCGCTGGTGGCTTGGTTAGACAAGCAAGTTCAAAGCCGACATAAAAATCTTTCAGACGTGATTAACCTCGCAGGGAATATTCATGTCGTTCCCGAGTTTTTAGGCAATCGATCACCCTTTGCGGAGCCCGACGCACGCGCTATCATTGCTGGACTTGGTCTGGAGAATGATGTTGAAAATTTGCTGTCACAATATGTGGCTGGTCTAAGTGGAATTGGTTACGGCCTGAGGCAGCTTCTCAATAAATTTGCGTCTCAAGGAATCGATATCAAATTAATTGTCGCGAGTGGAGGCGCTGCCCAAAGTAATTTTGTTTGTCAATTAATTGCTGATACAACTGAAACTGCTGTTTCGTTGTCAAACACTAGTGAGCCTGTATTGTTAGGTTCAGCTATGCTTGGCGCTGTCGCTTCAAAACAGTACTTAACACTTGGTAATGCCATGCGAGACATGTCTGGCGCTTCGCGTGTTTTTATGCCGGGAAATGGAGAATATCAATTAAATCATAGTCGTCGGTTTAGAGCTTTTGAAGTACTCCAGTCAGCCGGACGTGAAATAAGAAAAATATACTAAAAATCAACGAGTGCTTTGGTGGCGTGGTGCTCTCGAAATGGTTTTAATGACTTCTGGTAGGGGGCAAACTCATCGGTTTGGTCCTATCCATGACAAGTTAACTTACCGCTTGGAAGCAGTCAAACTTTGAAATTTACCGATCAGAAGCGATGGGCCAAGAGTAGAAGTCGATTTAATCACTCGAAGGCTAACACCAATTGTAAAATCACCGGTCAGATGTGCTAGTTAAATTTGTAAAATGGGAATGGTCTTGGTGCCCCATTATGGGTTGCAATGAATGCAATGCATTTGCGGAGCAGCCTTAAGCCCATCAGAGCGCGGTTTGGTTTCTCGTTGCTCACAAAGAACGCAGCCATAGATTTCTTGTGAAATCATTTCAGTTGGTTGAGGGCAAATAATTCTCTGCAATCAGTGGCAAAACTCGCTGCTCCTCACATACCGACGAATAAAATTCCCTGTTCCGGTATGCAGGGAATTTGTCGAGAAATGCCGAAAATTGCTGCGGATTTTGATACTGTAATAGACCAATAGCGTCAATTTTCTCCGGATTCCCTGTTATTTTCCCAGTTACCAGGGAATTTGGCCTGAGACCGTTTCGCCACTGACTGCGTCCACCACCATTCACACATATGTATAGTCTGGACACATAGGTAACAGATTGTACC
>JANPGD010000151.1:0-13573 GCA_031423845.1 Hyphomicrobiales bacterium
GGAGCGACGTCAAAATAAGTCGCATCCTCCTGTTTCACCATCGGAGCAAAAAGGGCATCACTCATTGGTTGTCTCCTAACCGAACCCGCGGATCAAGCCATGCCAACAGCAAGTCCGAAAGTATACTGCCAATAATTTGTAAGGTGCCAAGCATCAACATCAGAGTCGCCGTCACCAGCACATCGCCAATACCCATTGAGAGAACAATGGCTACACCGATCGTTGGAATGCCAAAGATGACAGAAGTTTCAATCTCACCCTCAATCAAATAGCGCATAACCGCACTTTGATAAGCGGCAAGCGGATGCAAGGCATTGGGCACAGCATGTTTCAAAATCGTAGCGCCATAGCTCAAACCCTTGGCGCGGGCTGTCTCAACATATTGCGCGTTCAGCGTATCCAACAAATTGCCGCGCATCATGCGCATGTTGTAGGAAATGCCGTTCAATACGCCAACAAGAATAATCGGCCAAACATGGAGAATGAGGTTCCAGAGTTTGCCAAGCGACATGGGCTGATAGCTCCAATAGCTTGAGTAAAAACTCCCTAATTCTTGAACGCCAATACGAAATGCCAGAATGTAAATCAATACAAGTGCGAAAAGGAACTTGGGCGTAGTGATACCGAGAAAGCCAACAAATGAGAGCAAAGTATCGACCCATGTATATTGTTTCACGGCGGCAATAATACCAAGCGAGACACCAATCAGTGTACCCAGAACATGGACCGTAAGCACCAACCCAAGGCTGGGTGGCAAGCGTTGTGCAATCACTTCCGAAATTGGGCGATTGAAAAAATAGCTGGTGCCAAAATTACCTGTGACAACATCCCCCATCCAGCGGAAATACTGAATATACAACGGGTCATTCAATCCATGATCAATGCGAAACTGTTTTGCCGCTGCTTCGGCAATTTCATTGGACGCATGGCCCTGCACACGCAACATGTTGCCAACATAATCGGCATAGTCGCCCGGCGTTGAATGAATGATCACAAAGGTGATCAAGGTCATCACAAACAGCACAGGGATGGCCGCCAATAAGCGATATGCAAGAAATCGAAGCATGGGTTTGGCCTTTATTCAATCCAATAATCCGTCATGCCAAGGGAGGCAGGCATCCAGCTAGAGTGTTCAAAGACTGTGGGCTGAACCCCCGCTTTCGCAGGGGTGACGGATATTGGGATTAAAATTGAAGGAGGCAGACCCAACTAAAGCCCACCTCCACATTTAAGTTTACTTCAACAAGCCTTCGCCTGGTTTGGAGCCGGGCACACCTGGCAACGTATCAGCAAAGAGCTCATTCTTGGATTGCTTATCAGCTGCCACATAAACACGTTCACGGATGATGTTATCTTCCGCCCAGTTATACATGAATATAGGCGCACCCGGAGCAATGTTAGAGAAGCGCTTATTGATGATCAAAGCACCGGGATAAGCAGTGAGACCTGCAGAATAAACATTCTCAGTTGCCGTCTTTTGATAAGCTTTTATCAATTCGAGGCGTTCATTTGCATCGCTTGATGAGATGAACTTATTCACAGTATCAACAAGTGACTGTTCGAAGTCCATCACGTCCACTTTGCCGTCAGCACCAGCTTGATGAAAGAACGTAGATGTTGGCCCAATTGGTGCCAGACGTCCGGTATCCTGAACGACTGTTACAACTTCTGAACCTTGGCGCATAACCTGCCAGTCAAAGTTACCAGCGTCGCGGGCAGCATCACGATCTTTGCCGGGCAGGAATTTCGGAATAACCCGCAATCCTACTTTTTCACCCATAGCAACAATGCCTTCGGCCAGTGACTTGTCTGATTGATAATCAGCATTGGCGAGCAATGTGATTTCAACGTTCTTGCCACCTGCGAAATTTACTACACCATCGCCATCTGTATCGCTCAGGCCAGCTGCAGCCAACTCAGCTTTGGCAGCATCAACGTTGAACGGATAATAGACAGTGGAGGCCGCATCGTAATAACTGGTGCCGGGCAAAATGCCGCCTGGATAAATGGCAGTAAATGGACCCTTGACCAATGAATCACCAAGGCGTTGACGATCCAACATTGAGGTTACAGCTTTGCGGAAATGCAAATCGCGGTTCAGCTTGTGAACTGCAACGGCCCGCTCATCTGTTTCGCCCCATCCATTAGCTGAATAGTTAAACAACAAGGTATAGCCAATGGTACGTTGACCAAATTCCAAACGCGCAGGTGCAGCAGGATCAGCCGATTTCTTCAAGCTTTCAACATAGTTTTCGGCTTGTTCGAGATTGGAGAAGTCACCGGTGCCGGCAACAGCCTGAACGTCGCGGTCGCCCCAGGTTGAAAGGCGGTAATGCATTTCATTCAGGTATGGCAGTTGATTGCCTGCTTCGTCGACTTTCCAGAAATAAGGATTGCGGCGCAGGACCACGATATTGTCAGGTTTATAATCTACAACAGCCCAAGCGCCCATTGTTGGCATAGCCATATATTCTGGTGGGAAAGCGTTTTTATATTGATCGTAAGTATTCTTTGAATTGGCTGGAAGTTGTGGTGCCAATATATGAGCTGGGCCTGGGCAGAACGAGCCGTAAGCCATGGCATAAAGCACTTGGGTTGGGAAAGCGGCCTTGAAAGTCCACTTGATTGTGTTGGCATCCAGTTTTTCTAAAGTTGTGCCTTCACCAAACGTCGTTGGGCTAGTGCCGCCCAATGGATGCACATTGGTGTCAAGAACGTTCTTTTCCCAGAAAAACATGACGTCATCGGCGTTAAAATCTACACCGTCTGACCATTTAGCACCTTCAATCAAATGCATCGTGAGTTGGTGACCATCAGTCGACCATTCCCAGCTCTTGGCCAAGTTTGGCAGGGGCTGCAATTCTTCAGCTTTCACCTGGAACAAAGGGCCAGTACGGGTCAAACATTCTTGTAAACCAATATCAATGCCACCCCAGCCTTGGCTTTGACCGGCGTTGATATTCCAGCCTTCAGGGCGGCCACCAATAACATGGCGCATCACATCACCGTAAACGCCAACGCCATCTTTCATGTTGCCGGTTTTGTAAACCATAGGTTCTTTCGGCATGCGATCTTTGAGAGCTGGCAATTTGCCGGCTTTTTCCAAAGCAGCCACGAAATCTGGCTGGTGATATTCAGGCAAGGCCTTGTATTCAAGAATGTCGGCAATGCCGACAAGGTTCACTTGGCCTTGCGCATCAAACTTTGGTGCATCCGGTAATGGTGCTGGCGCTGCACCATCAGCCCAAACAGCTGATGTTGACACACCAAGCGCCAGTAAACTGGTCGCAAGTAGAGCAATTTTTTTCATCGAGATCCTCCCAGGAGCCTTTGTGTTATATCGTGTAGAATTTCCATCCTTGCCAACTATGTGGATTAGGATGCGAGAGAAGCATCATTCAAAGTAAGACTTGCCGCAATGCGGATTTGCAAATAAGAATTCCGGTATCTTAAGATTTGTAAAATGGATCAAAAAATCAAACCTATCCCATCTACGAGAACAGCGGAGCGCAGCTTCTACGCGCGCACCAAAGCCTTTGGACGCTTTGGGATGCGTATTTTCAAACCAACATTGATGGATAGACCGCATTGGCACGGCCATGTGGAAGCCAATTATATGCGTCATGGTCGAATGCATTACATTGTCGATGGTGAGAAAATAATCGTGGAGCCAAGCACGTTTGTGATATTTTGGGCCAACGTTCCACACCAACTTGTAGCCGTAGAGCAGATTGGCAGCACCACACCTGAACTCTCAAATATCTACCTTCCGCTCGATGCATTTTTGTTCATGCCGCACATTCAAGAGTTACAAGTTAATATTTTAACGGGTGGTATGATTGTCATTCCGCAGGACATCTTTGAAGTTTCCTGCCTGAAGCGTTGGTATTCCGATTACCGCACCCATAAAGTTGAGCATATTGATGTGGTCATGATGGAAATTAATGCACTGTTTTGGCGGGCATCGCTCACCGAGTTTGAATACTTACGGAAGCCATGGCGTGAAAACAGGAAAGAATCCACCCAGAGTGCAGTGCATGTTCGTCATGTTGTAAGCATGGTGCGGTTTATTCTTGAAAATATAGACAAACCGCTCACCAATCTCGATGTCACAGAAGTCACAGGCCTCCATGCCAACTATGCTTTGTCACTGTTTTCCAAAACAATGCTGATTTCGCCAAAACAATTTATCATCAGAATGCGTTTGGTGCGGGCACGCAGCATGATCTTAGAAAGTAAAACCGCCATTTCGTCGATTGCAGTTGAGTGTGGGTTCAACTCCATCAGCCAGTTCTACGACCATTTTTCAAAAGCCTATGAAACCACCCCGCAGAGTTTGCGGAAAAACTAAGTTCGTTAAATCACCATTTGGAGTCCGTTGAATCCGCTCTCTCAAGTCATGTTCACGTCGTCAATGTCGCCAGCGGGTGCGAACAAGGCCCCCCTATGTGGACGTCGAAAGTGCCATTAGCAAGATCAATCACAACGGTGGAGAGTGTTTCATATTGTGAAGCTGCAGGAGTTTTTGGGTTATGATGACAACAGACAGCTTCGCTTCCACCCGAATGGCTAGCCATGACTTTTAAAACAGCTACTGAACCAATTTTTTGAAGTGCCGCGGTTCGTCGGCAAAGCAGATCATATCTGAGCAAAGTGTCGGGGAAGGCTTTGGGTTCTGTATCAAACTCTTCGCAGTTTTGAGCTAGAAAATGATTGGTGTGGATAAGAAATCCATCGGCCCTTGGCATCACCAAACTTGGGCCACCGGGATGCAACTCCACAGACAGCGCAGCTGACACACCATCCTCGTATGAAACAAGATTAAGCGAACTCGACGCTGACACATTCGCACTTGCTGCAATTTGTGCCGCGCGCGAAAGTGTTGGCGCAGTGTCCAAAAGCCAGCGCGACACCACGTGGACCGGAACGCCAACACGTTGGCCATCGTGCTTGTGGTGAAGGATTGTAAACAACACGCCTAGCCCCCGCGTGTTCATACCGGATTTTCCGACGATGCCATATTCAGTCATGGTTTTTGTCACACTGCCATCAGCCAGTGGAATTTCCCAGACGAGCCAAGAGTCTTTGAGTGTACAATACCAATCCCAAGTTTGCACCGCGAGGGGAGGTTTCTCATCGGGCGGCACGTGGATGACAGTCGAACATTCACCGCGCGTACCAGCTTGGAGCATAGCCAGAATTTCAGTGCGGGCATTCAACATGCCAATAAGCGAGGGGTCAATTCCTGCACCCTGGGCCATGCCTAACATCTCTGTGTACAACGCGGGGGCAAAGGACTTGGTCACTTCTAATGCGGCACCACCAGCGGCCACCACGTCAATATTGTTCCTCGCATGGAGTGCAAACAAGTTTTGATAGAGTGCTATATTTGCCCGAATTTTGGCTGAGTGAACGCGGCCAAACTCCTGCCCACGACCAGCAGGATCAAGAATTGTCGAGCGAAAATGAGGTGTCATTCGGGTTTCATCTCGATTGATTTGAATTCTTTATGGGTTAGACACTACGCCGATTAACTGTCTCTTGTATTGATATTTAACATGTGCAATTTTTGTTGAAATGGCAACGAGAAAGCAATTGCAATGACCGTTTGGAATCCGACAGATGACGGCCATGCCGATCTCTCCTCGCATGATAGCTTTATAAATGGCGCACCTTATAACACTTTTGCTCGTATGCGTGCTGAGGACCCTGTAGCTTGGTGCAAATATGCGGATGGTGAAGGCTTTTGGTCAATTACCAGACATGCAGATATTTTGGAGTTAAACCGCCAGACGGATTTAATGAGCTCAGCGCAAGGCATTCGTATGGAAGACCAAACCTACGAAGAATATTTAGCCAGACGCACTTTTCAAGAAACTGATCCGCCGGACCATACGCGCACGCGCATGTTGGTGGCCAAGGCCTTCTCCAGACCCGTGGTTATAAAGTTTGAAGATCAGATCACGAGTTTGTGCAATCAAATACTTGACCAAGCTTTGCAGTCAACGGAGTTCGACGCAGTCGCTCTTATTGCCCGCGAGTTGCCTATGCGTATGTTAGGGCAAATTTTGGGGTTGCCCGAAAGTGATATGGATTGGCTGGTGCGCAAAGGTGATGAGCTGATGGGCAACACTGATCCTGATTTCACCAGCCATGTCCTCGATAAATCCGACACAGAGGCCTTCCGATTTATGCCTTTCCGTTCGCCAGCGGGTGCCGAGCTTTATGACTATGCAAAAAGTTTAATGGCGCAGAAGCAAGCCAATGGCGAAGAGCTCGGTGTTTTGGGTTTGCTGTTGCAGCCCGATGCAGAAGGCAATGTTATTTCAGAACGTGAATTCCAAAATTTCTTTTGCTTAGCGGTAGCAGCAGGCAATGACACGACAAGATATTCAATTTCAGCGGCTCTGCACGCCATGGCAAACAAACCAGATGTTTTGGCAAAATTACAGTCGGGCACGGATGGTGTTTGGGACACAGCACCCGATGAATTCATACGGTGGGCGAGCCCAGCCACTTATTTTAGACGCACCGCCACGCGTGATTTTTCAATGTACGGCAAAGACATCAAAGCAGGTCAAAAAGTTTTATTGTGGTTTGTCTCGGGCAATCGCGATGAAGCAGCATTTGATCAGCCGTTTACAGTCAATCCATTGCGAAATCCAAATCGGCATTTAGCCTTCGGGCAGGGTGGCCCGCATGTGTGTTTAGGCATGTGGTTGGCTAAACTTGAAGTACGGTTGTTGTTGCAATCATTCTCACGCCGCGTGAAGTCTCTTGAGCAGGTGGGACCACATGCATTTGTGCGATCAAATTTTGTCGGTGGCATTAAGCGCCTCCCAGTTCGAGTCACATTATTTTAGGAAATTAAGCCATGCCTAAACCCCGTCTACGTCTACTATTTTGCGATCACTTGAACATTGCACGCGGCAAATATCTGCCCGCAGATAAAATGAAAGCCGATGGCGCTTCTCGATTTTCTCAAGCACTTTATGGTGTACATTTTGACCGCGATCTTTTGCCAGCCCCCGGGTCTCGCATGATGGAAGGCGCGCCAGACATGCAAGCTGTTTATCAAAAAGCAGAAATTCGCGACAGTTGGGATGAGGGCACTAAAATCGTGGTTGGTGATTTGCAAGAATGGGATGGCGCACCATTGCCAATGTGTGGTCGATCCGCATTGAAAAAGGCGGTTTCTGATTGGAAAAAAATGGGCCTCAAGGCCAAAGTGGGTATGGAAATCGAAGCCTATGCGTTTCAGCGTGAAGCCGATGGAACATTGAAACCTTATGACACGCCGCATTCCTATGTTTATAGCACCGGAACCTTTGCAGACCCGCGTGGTTTCAGTGATACGATTTGGATGGCCTCAGAAAAAGCTGGGTTCAATCTTGAATCCCTCACCACCGAATATGACTCGCCACAATTTGAATTCACGTTGAAATATGATGACGCCGTGAAAGCCGTTGATGATCATTTTCTGTTTCGCCTGATGGCGAGAGAGATTGCAGCCAGGCACGGCATAGTTCTCACCTGTTTGCCAAAGCCATTCGCGAATAAAGGGGGCAGCGGCACGCACGTGAATTTCAGTTTCCTCGATAAGGCCAATAAAAATGCCATAGGAAATCCGGGTGTAGAAGCGAAGATGACCAAATTGGCAAAGGGCTGTGTTGCAGGTCTCATGCATCATCACCGTGGCATGGCTGCACTCATTGCACCGATTGTTAACTCCTATGCGAGGTTGAAGCCCGCCAGCATGTCGGGTTATTGGTGCAACTGGGGAGGCGATCACCGTGGCGTCACTACGCGTGTCTCAGCGGAGGGTGGAGCCAAGGCCCGCATCGAACATCGCATGGGCGATGGAGCGGCTAACCCTTACGTTTTGGTGGCGACTGTGCTGCAAGCTGCTCGGTTGGGGCTAGTCGAAAATTATGCTTTGCCACCAGCAGAAACCGGAGACTGCTTCGAACATAGCAGCGCCACATCGGCAGCGCCGGACAATCTTTCAGAAGCTCTGGATTGCCTGGAAGCCGACGGGCCGCTCCGGACGGCTGTGGGCGCAATGTTGGCGGACAATCACATTTTTATGAAACGCGCCGAAGTCGAAAAAACCGCCCAGCTCGAAGGTGATGCTTTGCGCGATTTTTACATCAACTACATCTAAACTGTTCAAACCATCACTTGAACAAGCGATCGCCAAGTCGCGGCATAATTTTTTAATGCGGCGTCGTTTCTATGGGTTGGGTGTTGTTTGCGCGACAGTCTTGCGTTTCCACCAATGAGTAGTGCCGCTCCAATAGTAGTCCCTGTCACAGCCGAAGTTCCTGTAAATACAGAGCGCTGAGTTGCGGCCGCTAGCATATCTAAGAATTGTACATTGGTTGCCAGCGGGCCTTCAACAATGATGTCGCCTTCCGCTCCGATAAGATCAAGACAGTGCGCGGTCATCAGGCCTAAATAATAAGAAAGTGCAACCTGTCGGGTTGTAGTCGTTTGAACAGCATCGTATTTCCAAATGAATTTACTGTGTGGAAAAGGCCCGCTACCTTCAACTACAGAGGGAAGGAGCATCATTCCCGAACGCAGAACCGCAGCAACATCTTCGTTGGTTACAGCGCTGATTTGATCGGCCATGATGATCTGATATTCGCGCCCACCCATAAATCGTGCGGATGGAACAGGTTGACCATAAGCATTCACATTTAGAAGTGTATCGCGATTTTCGTCAAGCGTTGGAAGCTTGCTGCCCAACGCCATGGCAATCACCCATGTGCCAGTAGAGACCACTGCGCAAGGCGCATCGCGGTGAATAAGATGTGGCACGAGCGAGGCATTGGAATCGTGAATGCCACAATAGACTGGAGTTCCCTGCGAAATCCCTGTGAATTGCGCAATTTCAGGCAAGATGGGGCCAAGTGCATCAGAGGCCTTGCGCATAGGGGCCATCAGTTGGGTCCATCCGCATTGTTCAACAAGCGAGGAGTAGCGTGAAAGTTTCGGTGACCATAGATCAGTATGGCATCCGAGTGATGTAACTTCAGAAGCCGCCACCCCACTCAGTCGGTAACTCCAGTATTGTGAATACATCAGAAGCTGCTTGGCTTTCGAGAAAGCTTCAGGAAATTTCTGCTGCTGCCAATAGATTTGTGCGCCAAGATTGAGGCCGATGGGCAAGCGTGGCGAACCCGTTTCGGAAAAATTAGGGCGCACCGTTTTGTAATGTTCGGTAAGTTCGTCCGGCCCGTTAAATTCATAATCCAAAACCGGCAGTGCAAGCTGACTATGTTCATCCAAAAGAACCGCCGTTGCTCCATGGGTCGTTACAGTTATCGCATCGATGCCATGTTCACTATTGAGTGCGTTCAAACTTTCAAGAATGAACTTCCAAAGGGCATTCAAATCAGCATGGGGGTATAGTCCATCATCCAAAACCACATTTGGTGTTTTGCGAATGGCAATTTCAGTTAAGGTCGACAGATCGACAATCGCTACCTTTGCATTTGTTTTTCCGATGTCGATGACCGCAACATGTTTCATCGCTCACATCATATGAAAAACGGTTTCGAGTGCTACGGCAACGGGTTCATTGTTGGGCTTTGACTCCATAATATCTGCCATATGCGCCCACCATTTTTTCATCACAGCATGGTGCGGCAGTTCATTCATACGATGACTTTTCTTACGCCACAAAACACCGAATAAGATGTTGGTTTCGTCATCGAAATGAATGGAATAATCCGAAACACCAGCATCCTTCAGTAAATCAACTAACTCCGGCCAAATCTCGTCGTGGCGCTTAATGTATTCGGTTTTCATGCCGGGGTTAAGCTTCATTTTGAATGCATATTTTTCTTGGGTCATGCTTTTATCAACCATCCAAAGCGGCGCCATAATATTGGAAGTGCGATGATGATGATCAGCAAAAAGCCAATGAATATCGACATCACAATGCCAGGCACGTTGAGCAAGCCCAACCCGAATGTCACCAGCCCCATGATAAATGCGGCTAGCACCACACCAATAATGCTGCCTGCACCGCCAAGAATGCTAACACCACCCAGCACCACCATGGTGATGGCTTCAAGTTCATAGCCTTGCGCAATCGAAGGTCGTGTGGAACCGAGGCGCGAGGTCAGCAATATCGAAGCGATGCCCGCCATCAACCCAGTCAAACAAAATAAAATAAATTTAATGCGTTTCACCCGCACGCCAGAAAACTGTGCAGTGACTTGGTTGTTACCGATAGCAAAAATGCGCCGCCCAAAATTAGTTTTGTGGAGCAGAAACCAATAGATGACGGCAGCCACAAGGAATAATGCGAACTCAAAGGAGATCACCCCCCACACATAACCTTGGCCAAAAAATGCAAAGCTCTCCGGATAGCCTTTATAGGCTTGGTCGCCCAATATGATGAATGACACGCCGCGAAACAGGCTCATGGTGCCAATGGTGACCACGATGGAGGGCAGGTTTAAAGCCGTAACCAGAAACCCGTTAAACGCACCACAGGCCAAGCCGACGGCAATACCAATCATCACCAAGCCAAATGTGCCAAAGCCATATTGGGCAGCAAAACCCATCAGTGTTGAGGCGAGCGCCATGGTGGCAGCAACCGACAAATCAATCTCTCCAGAAATAATCAGTAGCGCCATAGCTAAAGCAATCGATGCTTTTTCGGCGAAGTTAAACGTGAGATCAGAAAGAGCATAGGCATCCAAGAAATAGGGTGAAGCCAAACTGTTGGCGATGAAGATGGCAACCGCTACCAAAACCAGCAAGCTTTCCCATGAGAGCAAAGTGGAGGTGATAGCTTTGTCTAAGCGATCAGGAATATGCCGAACGGTGGGCGCTATACTCATGCGGTTTCAGCCTTCTTCAAAATAATGCGGCCTTGTTTGCGCTCGCTTCTTGCATTCAAAACGATAGCGAAAATAATAGCACTTCCGGAGATTGCCATTTGCCAAAAGGGCGAAATATTGATGACGGGCAAAGCCGTAGAGATGACACCAAGAAACAATGCGCCAAGCACAGCGCCACCCACTGAACCTGTGCCACCCGCAATTGATATGCCACCGATCACACAGGCTGCGATGATGTTAAGCTCATAACCATTGGCGACTTCCACGGATGCGATGACATAACGCGAGATCCATAAATATCCAGCAAGGCCGGCAAGCAGACCCGACATGCAGAAGGCGACAAACTTTGTGCGACCAACGTCGATACCCGTATAAACCGCAGCCGTTGGATTTACACCAATTGCAAAGATGGATCGGCCCAGCGGTGTTCGGGTGAGAAACACTTGAAACACAATCACCACCAGAATCGCGATCAGCGATAACACTGGAACTCCAAGAATATCTGCACGTTGGAAATTGATAAATTCCGGACTCATCTTATCTGCGTTCACCCACGCTCCACCAGAAATAACAAACGTGGCGCCGCGATAAATCGTCAATGTGCCAAGTGTCACAACAATGGGAGGAATGCCCACTTTCCAAACGAGCGCACCATTGATGGCACCAAGAATGAGCCCAACAAATAACGCAATAAAGATCAACACAAAAATCGGAATATCGGGGTGGGCGGCATTCAGCATGGCAACCACCATGCCCGTGAAACACAAGTTCGCGGCCATGGAGAGATCAATCGAGCGCGTGAGAATAACCGTCATTTGGCCGAGCGCCAAAATAATCAAAATAGAAGTGTCATTGAATATCTGGCCCAAATTGCTGGGTGTGGCAAAGCTGGGCGAACGCAAGGTGATAGCGCCAATCATACCGACAATAACGACGCCCAACCACACTTCACGGTTTTTGAAGATGTCTTTCATTGCAGAATTCCCGCAGCGGCTTTCACCAAAGTTTCCGGCGACAGATTGTTGTTTTCAAAAACCTCTTCAATCTTTCCAGAGCGCATCACTACTATGCGGTCGGCCATGCCTAAAACTTCGGGTAGTTCGGAAGAAACCATGATGACGGAGAGCCCCTCCGCCACCAGTTCTGCCATGAACTCATGCACGGCAGCTTTTGATCCGATATCGATGCCTTTGGTGGGTTCATCAAGGATGATCACTTTGGGTGAAGTGGCCAGCCACTTTGCAATAACAATTTTTTGCTGGTTGCCGCCCGAAAGTGTTCCCACATCTTGGCTCAATGATGAGGCGCGCAAGTCTAAACGCTCTGTGTAAGTGCGGGTTAAGTCGAACTCCTCTTTCAGTCGTAACACGCCTGATTGAGAAGTGCGTTCCAGTGACGGCAGGGACACATTCTTAAATATAGGAAGACCGATCACCACACCTTGGCGTCCCCGTTCTTCTGGCACATAAACTATGCCAGCATCAATCGCTTCCGCAGGCGACGTGATGGCAAGAGGCTTGCCCTCCAGTGAAATTTTCCCACCACTGGTTTTGGTTATGCCAAACAATGCATGCATCACTTCACTGCGCCCAGCGCCCACAAGACCATAGAAACCCAGAATTTCGCCTTTGTGGAGATTGAATGAAATATCGTCAAACTCGGTCGGGTGCGAAAGTCCAGAAACGCTTAAAACACTCATCCCAATACTGGCTTTGCGGGTTGGGAATATGTGGTCGACGGGGCGACCCACCATGAGTTTTATGATGTCGTTCTGCGTGGTATCACGCAGCAAGCCAGCACCCACTAGAGCTCCATCGCGGAACACTGTGTAGCGATCGGCAATGCGGTAAATCTCATCAAACTTATGGCTGATGAACAGAATAGCTTTGCCTTCAGATTTCAGAAATTCGATCAGCTCATAAAGCTCACCAATCTCTTTGGCCGAGAGGGCCGCCGTGGGTTCATCCATCACCACAATTTTTGAATCAATCGACATGGCGCGAGCAACCGCTACCAAATGCTTGTTAGCAATACCAAGGTCGCGTAGCCGCGCGTAGGTATCAATATGGCTGGCGTGCATTTTATCTAGGACGGCACGCGCAGCTCCGTGCATCTTTTTCAGATCGAGCAATCCAAATTTATTGCGCGGCGCATGGCCGAGATAGATATTTTCAGCCACCGTAAAGTCATCAAACAGCACAGTTTCTTGATGGATGGCAGTGATGCCCAATTTGAAAGCTTCTTGAGCCGTGGATAAAACCACAGGCTTGCTATCCACGCTAATCTCGCCGGCATCTGGCTGGTAAATTCCGGTGAGTATTTTGACGAGTGTGGATTTTCCAGCGCCATTCTCACCGATGAGCGCAGTCACCTGGCCGGGATAGAGCGCCAAGCTCACATCGTTTAAGGCCTTCACACCCGGAAATGATTTGCTGATGCCGCTTAATGTGAAGCAGGGTTTAGAAGTTGCTGCGGATGATGGTTGGATAGATTTATTCATTTCACCCCACGCGAAACGCCGATTTGGAAAATAGAAAATGCGGCGGAGACCATGCTCCGCCGCATTTCGTTTCAGATCAATAGATTTTAGAGAATTCTTCGATGTTTGATTTGTCGAAGGTGAATGGAGGTGCCATGGCGGCAGAGTTGGTGTCGTCCAAAGTCACTTCACCCACTTTACCGATAGAAAGTTTTGCACCGGGTTCAGCCTTCAT
>JANPGD010000152.1:0-16191 GCA_031423845.1 Hyphomicrobiales bacterium
GCCAGCGTGATGGGGATTGGCTTGAGCTTGATCGGGATTGGCTGGCTTTATACGAGGTTTGTGAAGCCACTCAATGCAATGTCCAAAGGCCATTTAGATTGATGGCGGAGCCGTTGGGAGCAGGAGTTCGAAATCTGAGCCTTCTGCGGCAATACAAGCGCGACCAGAGGGAGTGGTGATTAAAACAGTCCATGTACCTGAAATGGAAGCATAAAGTTCGATGAGCGCTCCAGTTGATGTTATGCCCATGCCTCGAACTTCTTCCCCATATTGCTTCAGTAGGCCTTTTGCAAAATCATCGTGCTTGCCGCAAACCATAACTTGCGCATGGACCGCGGATGTTAAGAAAAACATCAGCAAAAGTGCAGCTATAATTTTTTGAAACTTTGCCATCAAAACACCTCCGTTGACACCCGGAGGTTTGAAGTGGCTAATCGGACAAACACGGCGGGTGCTGTATGGATTGGCCCTTGCCGATTTGCAGCCCCATGGGGCCTTTTCCTATTCTTTATAGGTGGGATGACTTATTGCTATTTTCAACCTTTGTCGCCAGCGCTTGCCTTTGCAACCCAACCCCGCTATAGCCCCACGCGTTACTAAAACCACACGCAGGTGTTGGAGTCTCCCATGGGCAGCGATGCCCCTCATAGGGAACACTCCTTCCGGTGCCAGAATAATCTGGTCACACCACTTGCGGAGGATTAACCGGAGAAGGAAGTACTAATGGCCACGGTCAGTTTTACCATGCGTCAGCTCTTGGAAGCTGGCGTTCATTTCGGACACCAAACCCACCGTTGGAACCCAAAGATGGGTTCATATATTTACGGCGTGCGTAATGGCATCCATATTCTCGATCTTTCACAAACTGTTCCTTTGCTGCACAACGCATTGCAATTGGTAACAGACACAGTAGCCAAGGGCGGCCGCGTGTTGTTCGTGGGCACCAAGCGTTCTGCTGCACAAGAAATTGCTGAATCAGCAAAACGCTCAGCACAGTATTACGTGAATGCTCGTTGGTTGGGCGGCATGCTCACCAACTGGAAAACCATTTCAGCGTCGATCAAGACATTGCGCAAGATCGACGACACCATGGAAAAATCTACACAAGGCCTGAAGAAGCGCGAAATTCTCGATATGGCGCGCAGCAAGTCCAAGCTGGAAAAAGCGTTGGGCGGCATTAAAGACATGGGCGGCGTTCCAGATTTGTTGTTCGTGATCGACACCAACAAAGAAGCCAACGCCATCAAGGAAGCCAACCGTTTGGGTATTCCGGTGATTGCGATTATCGACACAAACTCTGATCCCGCTGGTGTTAACTATCCAATTCCAGGCAATGACGACGCGGCGCGCGCTGTTGCTTTGTATTGTGATCTCATCAGCAAAGCTGTGATTGAAGGCATTGCACAATCTGGTCATCACTCCGGTGTTGATGCTGGTGCTGCTGAACAGCCAATGGTTGAAGCGCTTCCAGCTTCGGCTTAATTAAACGATTGATTTTTTGGGCTCGCAATGGTTGCGGGCCCATTTTCACATTTACATATTTATGAGGTTTGACATGGCTGACATTTCTGCTGGCATGGTGAAAGAACTGCGCGAGAAGACAGGCGTGGGCATGATGGATTGTAAGGCAGCATTGGCTGCCAATAATGGCGATATGGAAGCGTCAATTGACTGGCTGCGCGCCAAGGGTTTGGCTAAGGCTGCTAAAAAATCCACCCGCGTTGCTGCTGAAGGCCTTGTTGGCCTTTGTGTTAAGGGCTTGCACGGCGCTTTGGTTGAAGTGAACTCAGAAACAGATTTCGTTGCCCGCAACGAAAAGTTCCAAGCCATGGTTGCCGAAATTTCTAAATTGGCTGTTGAAGCCGATGGCTCAACAGAAAAATTAAAAGTAACGCATTTCCCCGGCTCCAAACATGCCGTTGCTGAATATGTGGCTGAAATGGTAGCCACCATTGGTGAAAACATGGGCGTGCGTCGCACAGCGGCTCTCACGGTTTCAGATGGTGTGATCGGCTCCTACATTCACAACCAAATCGCACCCGGCATGGGCAAGATTGGCGTGATGGTTGCTTTGGAATCTACAGGCAGCAAGGAAGAGCTTACAAGCTTTGGCCGTATGCTCTCCATGCACATTGCCGCAACCAATCCCGTTGCCTTAAGCCTTGATTTAATTCCACCCGAAGTGTTGGCGCGTGAAAAGGCCGTTCTCGAAGAAAAGAATGCCGGCAAGCCAGCCAATGTGATGGAAAAAATCGTGGCGTCCGGCATCAAGACTTATGCCAAGGAAACTTGTTTGCTAGAGCAGGCCTATGTGCATGATGGTTCCAAAACAGTGACGCAGGTTCTTGCTGAACTCTCCACCAAAGCTGGTGCAGCCGTAAAGCTCACTGGCTATGTGCGCATGCAATTGGGCGAAGGCATTGAAAAAGTTGAAGACGATTTTGCCGATGAAGTGGCAAAAATGGCTGGCGGCAATTAACAATCTATGCGGGCAAATGCATGATATTTGCTCGCCTCAAAAATTTGTGGCATAAAGTTAACGGGCGAGTGCGGTAGCGTGATTTTGCATTTACGTCTTCGGGGGTAACGAGGATAAGCAACGTGACTAACTCTATTGATCCGATGATCGTGCGGATGGCCCGTGCCATTGCTTTGAGCCAAGGCTCAAACGACTGGAAGCCCTATGTGGCTGCAGCACGCGCTTCGCTCAATGCAATTCGTGAACCTTCAGACGAAATGTTAGAAGCAGCATCGGACGGAATGCCGGACTGGGGCGAGTTGCCACAAGAATGGCGCGCGATGATTGACTATGTGATCGGCGAAGGCGCGCAAGGCAATGACAATAACCCATTGCCAAAACCGGAAAGAGACGCTGGTTAAGCTTGGGACGAATCACCAAACAATATTTATGCTGTGGCCCCACATGTTGGGGCTATATTTTTATTGACGCGCCAAAGGAAAATTATGAATAAAATCAAATTCAAGCGCGTCCTCCTTAAAATTTCAGGCGAAGTGCTTATGGGAAAAGAGCCGTTCGGAATTGATTTAGAAACCGTAGACCGCATGGCTGACGAAGTAATTGCTTGCACCAAGGCTGGCGCTGAGGTGGCTTTGGTCATTGGTGGTGGCAACATTTTCCGCGGGTTGGCGGGTGCCGCAAAAGGCATTGACCGGGTTTCAGCCGACCACATGGGCATCATGGCCACTGTGATGAATGCATTGGCAATGCAAGGTGTTTTGATTTCCAAAGGCATTGACGCCCGCATGTTATCAGCCATCGCCATGCCAACGGTATGCGAGACCTATTCGGCGGCCAAAGGCATTCACCACATGGAAAAGGGCAGGGTGATTATCTGTGCTGCGGGCACGGGATTGCCGTTTTTTACAACGGATACTGGTGCCGCTTTACGAGCGGCCGAACTGAAATGTGATGCACTGCTAAAAGGCACGAGTGTGGACGGAGTTTACTCCGCTGATCCCAAAAAAGACCCGAGCGCCAAACGTTATGACAAAATTACTTTCAGCGAGATTTTGGCGAAAGACCTTCGTATTATGGATCCGGCGGCAATCGCCCTTGCGCGAGACAATGGGATTCCGGTAGTGGTGTTCTCAATTCGCGATGCTGGAAATGTCGGGCGCATGCTCACAGGCTCTGGCCAATTTACGACTGTGACTAAGGAATAATTCAAATGGCACAACTCCCCGATTTTAACGTGGCCGATATCAAGCGCCGCATGGCAGGCGCAATTGATTCATTGAAGCATGATTTCGGAGGCCTTCGAACAGGCCGCGCTTCATCATCATTGCTCGATCCAATTATGGTCGATGCTTACGGTGCAAAGATGGCTTTAACCCAATGTGCCTCGGTCACAGTGCCAGAACCCCGTATGCTGCAAATCAGCGTGTGGGATCGTGGTTTAGTGATCGCAGTAGAAAAAGCCATTCAGCAATCAAATCTTGGATTGAACCCACAAACTGAAGGCCAAACTATTCGTCTGCGGATGCCCGATCTTACACAAGATCGCCGCAAAGAATTAGTGAAAGTGGCTCACACTTACGCGGAAAAAGCGCGCGTGGCCGTGCGCAATGTTCGCCGCGATGGCATGGACCAATTGAAAGCTCTCGAAAAAAATAAACAAATGAGCGAAGATGAACAAAAAGACAAATCAACCGAAGTACAAAAGTTGACCGACGATACGATTAAAGAAATCGACGCGACTTTGAAACACAAAGAAGCAGAAATTATGCAGGTTTGAGGGTATAACCTTTGGAACGAAAAGACCCAAATTGCGCCCCGCGTCATGTCGCCATTATCATGGACGGCAATGGCCGTTGGGCAGCGGAGCGTGGATTGCCGAGATCGGCTGGCCATAAAGTTGGGATCGATGCGGTACGGCGGGCAGTCAAAGCCGCTTCTGATTTCGGTATCGAATATTTGACGATCTATGCTTTCAGCACCGAAAATTGGTCGCGCCCAAAAACTGAAGTCACGTTTTTGCTGGAATTGTTGCGGCGATTTATTCGCCAAGACGTGGCGGAGTTGCACTCTCTTGGCGTTAAAATCAAAATCATTGGAACCCGTGAGGATCTGCAGCCTGCAATGGTGGCGATGCTGAATGATGCTGAAAAACTCACTGCCGGAAATTCCAAACTCAACCTTGTCGTTGCTTTCAACTATGGCAGTCGTCAAGAAATTGCGAGTGCTGCACGCCGCATTGCTGCGCAGGTTGCGTCGGGTGATTTGCGGGCAGATGAGGTGGGTGTTGAAACACTCAACCAACATCTCGATACATTCGGAATTCCCGATCCAGATTTACTCATTCGCACCGGTGGTGAAGAACGCGTCTCGAATTTTCTATTATGGCAATGTGCCTACGCAGAATTTGTTTTTATCCCAGAATTCTGGCCTGACTTTAATGCGGAAATATTTGGTCGGGCACTCGATGAATTTCGCGCCCGTGACCGCCGCTTTGGTGGTGTGAAGGCCCAAACTGCATGAACAAATGGGCTGACCTTGGCGTGAGAACCGTTTCGGCTTTGGTCCTCGCACCCATTGTTGTGGCAGCAATTTGGGCCGGCGATATTTGGTTTATGGTATTTGTAGTTTTTGCTGGTGTCATGTTGGCCCTGGAGTGGACCTCTATTTCTCAGGCTGGAAATGCAAGGCAGTTTGCACTTCACACTTTGGCGGTCCTCTGTGCCGCGTTGCTTGTTAAAGACTTTGGCGTTTTGAAAACCTGTGGAGTGATTGCAATTTTCACAGGGTTGTCAGTAGTTACGGGCCTGCAATCAATAAACAAGTGGAAACTCATCGGCGTGCCCTATGTTGCCCTTCCAATATTGGCATTGGTGGTTTTGCGCGGTGATCATCGATGGGGCCTTCCAGCCATTTTATGGTGTGTGATCATCGTTTGGGCAGCTGATATTTTGGCATATTTTGCGGGTCGCATTATCGGTGGTCCGAAGCTTGCGCCTGTTCTTTCGCCTAAAAAAACTTGGGCCGGAATGGGTGGTGCAATTGTGGGTGCTGCCGCTGCTTCAATCGTTTTTACCGAAGTTATGCATCTCCCATCTTGGCCACTCTTTGCCCTAGCAGCTGTCTTTGCAATATTGGAGCAAGGAGGGGATATTTTAGAAAGTGCGCTAAAACGCGCTCATGGTGTGAAGGATTCAAGTAATCTTATCCCCGGGCACGGCGGTATATTAGACCGTGTTGACGGCTTAATTGCGGTGATTTTAGCTGCAACTCTCGTAGGTTATCTGCACAACGCCCAAAGCGCGGCCAATGGACTTTTGCTCTGGTAACCATCTTTGTCGAAAAGTTGACGCAATTGCCGTCCTTTGTGGTTAAAAATTCGTAAATATAATCAGTAGAGTTCGGAAGAGGCCCCAGAGTTCGATGAACAGTTCAATGAATTTGCTTTCAGCTTTGCAAGCGCCACTTGGTGGCATCGTCTTTTATGTCTTGCCCTATATCGTGGCCTTGATTGTCATTATCTTCATACACGAATTCGGCCATTTCTACATTGGCCGCTTGTGTGGCGTAAAAATTGAGACTTTCTCTGTGGGTTTTGGCAAAGAAATCTATGGCTTTGACGACAGCCACGGAACACGCTGGAAATTCTGTTGGATTCCCTTGGGTGGTTATGTCCGCTTTCACGGCGACGCCAATGCCGCAAGTTTCCCATCAAATGAGGCTGTTCCACTACCCGGCAGCCTCCAAGCTGCCAAATTGTGGAAACGTATGGCTATTGTCGCAGCCGGGCCGATTGCCAATTTCTTGCTCGCCATTGTTATTTTCACCGCTGCCTTTTCTTGGTTTGGCGTACAAGTTTTTGAACCCCGTGTTGATGGCATAACATCTGACGGAGCAGCAAAGGTAGCTGGTCTTTTGCCTGGAGATTTTATTCGCAGCGTAGATGGAAAGCCGATTGCAAGTTTTGTGGATATTCAAGAATCGATGATTTTGCGTGGCGAGGAACCTGTTACCTTGGGTGTCGAGCGCGGCGGCGCAATTTTGAACTTTACAATTATTCCTCACATTAAAGAAATTGACGATGGATTTGGCAGCACGGTGCGAACAAGTCTAATTGGCATTTCACACGATTATACCAAAGACCCAAAGGAAAACATGCGGTTATCGCTGGTTGCGGCAGGTTCGAAGGCCATAGAGCGCACCGTGTTTGTATGTAAAATTACCTTGCGTTACATTGGAAAAATTATACTGGGATCAGAGCGGGCAAATCAACTTAACGGTCCGATTGGTACGGCAAAAGCCGCTGGTGACACCGCATCGCAAGGAATATGGCCATTCGTCACTTTTATCGCATTAATTAGCGTGAGTATTGGTCTTGTTAACCTTTTCCCCATCCCTATGCTGGATGGTGGACATTTGGTATTTTACTTAATTGAAGCGATATTGGGAAAACCAGTCAGTCCGGTTGCTCAAGAGTGGAGTTTCCGGATCGGTCTTTCCATGATTCTGATGTTAATGGTTTTCGTTTCTTTCAACGATGTTGGCCGCATTGTGGCAATGAAGTTTGGGAGTTGAAAATTAACACTTATCTTTCAATTGCAATGTAAGATAAAATGGTTAAAACGACGACAACTGCACTGTTCGAGGACGGCTCGTTTAGTTTGAGATAGGCTTATTTGATGCGTAAAAATTTTGGGCTAGTTGGCCTCCTCGTGTTGTTCTTTTCAATGGTCGCTCCTCTGGGCGTGCCATATTTTACTGTAACAAGTGCGCACGCTGCTAACGTATCGCAAATTATACTCGAAGGCGGCCAGCGTGTTGAGCGCGACACCGTGCTGTCTTACATGCAGATTTCTGCTGGCGATGTGATCGACAACGAGAAAATTGATGCGTCAATCAAAGCCCTTTTTCAGACTGGATTGTTTTCTGATGTGAGCATTACGCGCCGCGGCACAGCACTTGTCGTGCATGTCGTAGAAAACCCATTGATCAATGTTGTGAATTTTGAAGGCAACAGCGAAATCGATGACTCGACTTTACAAAAAGAAGTCGAAGTCAAAGAACGCATGATTTATACGAAGGCGCGCGCTCAAAGTGATACGCGCCGAGTCCTTGCTCTCTACCAAGCAAAGGGCTTCTACAATGTGCGTGTGGCCCCAAAATTAATCCGCTTGCCAGAAAACCGCGTGAACTTGGTGTTTGAGGTTTCTGAAAACGGCAAGACAGAGATTTCTGCAATTCACTTCACTGGCAATCATGCGTTTAGTGGCGGCAATTTGCGCAGCGTGATGATCACCAAGCAAAAGACGTGGTGGAACCCGTTTCTGCGAAACTCCACTTATGATGTTGACCGTCTGGAATATGACAAGGAACTGATCCGTCGTCATTATCTCAAAAATGGTTATGCAGATATTCAAGTTGTTTCTGCCGATGCTCAATTGCAACCCGACGGTAATTCCTTTGTAATCGATATTACAATTGAGGAAGGCCCACGTTATTCAGTTGCCGATGTGGCTGTAAATGTGGGGCAGGCCAAGCTTGATGCCGATGGCTTGACCAAAGTAATCAAAACTGGCGTGGGCGATACCTATAATGCGTCAAAAGTTGATAAGACTGTTGATAATCTCACACTTGAAGCGAGCAACCAAGGTTTTGTGTTTGCTAAAGTAGAGCCAAAGGTTGACCGCAATGCTGCGGCACAAACCGTCAATATTACTTATCAAATCAGTGAAGGTACGCGCACTTATATTGAACGCATTGATATTGTCGGTAACAGCCGTACACAAGACGAAGTTATTCGTCGCGAGCTTCGTCTCTATGAAGGCGATGCTTTCAACCGCACATTGGTAGAGCGCGCGCGTCGGCGTTTGACAGGCTTAGACTACTTCTCAAAAATTGATTTCAAAGAGCAAGAAGGTTCCGCCCCCGATAAAGTTGTTCTGGTTGTGGATGTTGAAGAAAAATCAACAGGCTCCTTGACCTTCAGCATCGGTTACTCTTCTGTCGAAGCAGTAGTAGGTTCAGTGCAATTGGCTGAACGCAATTTGTTGGGTAAAGGCCTGCAAGTGAAGTTGAACACATCGCTCAGCTTCAAAAAGCAACAAGTTGATTTTAGCTTCACTGATCCATATTTCTTAGGTTCTCCGATCTCAGCAGGCTTCGATGCCTTTGCGACTAAAACGGATAACAGCGCCACTTCCTCTTATACCAGCGAACAATTCGGCGGTGCATTGCGAACAGGCTTTAATCTCGATGAGTATTCCTCAGTCGGTTTGAAGTATTATCTCGCATACCGCAAAGTTAACGGCGTTGACGTTGCAACAGCAGCGCCGGCCATTATTGAAGAGCTGGGCAGCAGTTTAAAATCGGCGGTGACCGCGAGTTACCAGTATGACGATATCGACAATCCAAGCAGGCCTACAACCGGTACGCGTGCACAATTGGAAACTGAGTTTGCTGGCCTTGGTGGCGACACCTATTACGCGAAAGTCGAAGCCCATGGTTGGTTCTTCATGCCGTTCTTTGATGATGCAGTTGTCCTAAAGCTTGAAGGTAACGCTGGTCACGTACAGGCGCTTGGCAGCAGCAAAGTGCCATTGCAGGATCGCTTCTTCAAAGGCGCAGACTCATTCCGTGGCTTTGCTCAGTCAGGTGTTGGTCCTGTTCAGGTGGGCAATGATGGCGTGAATGACGCCATTGGCGGCAATACTTATGCCGTTGGCACAATCGAAGCCACATTCCCTGTTGGCCTGCCTGAAGCGCTTGGTATTTCGGGCGAAGTTTTCTCAGACTTTGGTACAGTGTTTAATTCAGGACAAAGTTCAGTGTTATCTGGCGGCACAAACTGTTCGGGAGCATTTGATTGTTCGGTGTTCGACACCCCCAGTTTGCGTGCTTCTATTGGTGCAGGTTTAGTATGGGCATCGCCCTTTGGTCCTTTGAAGTTTGAAGTGGCTTATCCTCTGCTGAAGGCTAAAACCGATGAAACTCAGTGGTTCCGTTTCACAGTTGGAACCAGCTTCTAGACCTTTTAATTTCTTGAGTTATTATGTGTGTGGCGGTTGATGGTGATCAGCCGCCACATTTTTTAAGGACAGACCATGAGCGACGAAACTACTCCGAAGAAGACTCTCGACATTCAACGCATCATGCAGCTGTTGCCGCATCGCTATCCATTTTTGCTCATCGATAAAATGACTGAATGCAATGGTGAAGAATCTGGCATTGCGATGAAAAACGTGACGATGAATGAGCCCTTCTTCCAAGGCCATTTCCCAACCCGCCCTGTTATGCCCGGTGTGCTACTAGTAGAGGCCATGGCACAAACCGCTGGCGCATTGGTTCTGGAACATCACAGCGACAATGCTGGCAAACTGGTGTTCTTCATGTCGATTGATAAAGCGCGATTCAGAAAACCCGTTGGCCCGGGGGATTCAGTTTATTTCCATGTCAAGCTTTTGCAAAAACGTCCGCCTGTATGGAAATATTGGGCTGAGGCTCATGTCGACGGCAAGAAAGTTGCCGAAGCTGAAATCGGCGCCATGCTCATTGATGGTGCGAAGGCGGGTTAATTACCCGCGATCACCCATAGCCACATATTCACGCTTAGTTGGACCGACGTAAAGCTGGCGGGGGCGACCAATGCGTTGAGATGGATCCTCGATCATTTCTTTCCACTGGCTAATCCAGCCCACTGTGCGGGCCAGTGCAAACAACACGGTGAACATGCTGGTAGGAAAACCCAAGGCCCGCAAAATGATG
Source organism: Hyphomicrobiales bacterium (assembly GCA_031423845.1). Taxonomy (GTDB): domain Bacteria; phylum Pseudomonadota; class Alphaproteobacteria; order Rhizobiales; family Aestuariivirgaceae; genus Aestuariivirga. The sequence goes on from JANPGD010000152.1 coordinate 10,238, forward strand.
CCGGAATAGAAATCCACATTTGGATAAAGCTTACGGTCAATGAAATAAGGATCGCTGAGCGCGATGCGTTCCAATTCGCGCGCTACGTCCAACAACGGATCATCTTTGATGCCGAGAGCGTCAAACACTTCATGGGCAGACTCTTGAAGGATTTTTGCGCGGGGATCATAGTTTTTATAGACCCGGTGGCCAAAGCCCATCAAACGCACGTTGGAAGATTTGTCTTTCACTTTTTCAATGAAGGCTGGAATTTTATCGACAGTGCCGATCTCTTCTAGCATCTTTAGCGCAGCTTCATTGGCGCCGCCGTGGGCAGGCCCCCACAAGCAGGCAATTCCCGCGGCGATACAGGCAAAAGGATTGGCTCCAGAAGATCCCGCCAAACGCACTGTGGAGGTGGATGCATTTTGCTCATGGTCAGCATGAAGCGTAAAAATGCGGTCCATGGCTTTGGCGAGAACAGGGTTCACAACATAGTCTTCGCATGGAACTGCAAAGCACATATGCAAGAAGTTTTCTGCATAAGACAAATTATTCTTGGGATAAACGAAAGGCTGACCCACATGATATTTGTAGGTCATAGCAGCGATAGTTGGCAGCTTCGCAATCATCCGGTGCGAAGCGATTTCGCGCTGACGAGGATCGCCAATATCGGTCGAGTCATGATAGAAAGCAGAGAGTGCGCCAACCATAGCCACCATGACGGCCATGGGATGGGCATCACGACGGAAGCCACGGAAGAACAGCACCATCTGCTCATGAATCATAGTGTGGTGCGTGATGTCGTGGACAAACTTTTTGCGCTGGGCTGCACTTGGCAATTCGCCATAGTAGAGCAAATAGCAAGTTTCTAAAAAATCGCCATCGGTGGCCAGTTGCTCAATCGGATAGCCACGATAAAGCAAAACGCCAGCGTCGCCATCAATATAGGTTATTGTCGATTTGCAAGCCGCGGTCGATGTAAAGCCCGGATCAAATGTAAAAGCACCGGTCTCCGAATAGAGTTTGGAAATATCAACAACATCAGGCCCAATCGTTCCTTTTAAAACAGGAAACTCATGTTCTTTACCAGCAATCTCAAGTTTAGCAGTATCAGCCATGGCGGGGCTCCTTTGATGACACGTTATTGCAGCGCAACAAAAAGGTCAATGACGCTCACCTAAACTTGATCTGTTATCCGTCCCAAACTTTCTTCACGGCCCAAAACTTCCAGTACATCGAAAATTCCTGGTGAGGTGCTGGTGCCTGTCAGCGCGGCGCGTAAAGGTTGGGCGAGTTTGCCAAGCTTTATAGCTGTAGATTCAGCATGCGCTTTCACAGCGCTTTCCAAAGCAGCGGCTTTCCAGTCTGAACAAGCGCCAAGAACATCAATGAGAGTTTTGAGCGCAGCCTTGCCTTCGTCACCCAGCAAAGCTTTGGCCTTGTCATCCATCGTGAGTGGTCGCGATGTGAAGAGATAATTGGTGTTGGTCATCAACTCCACCAAAGTCTTGGCGCGCTCTTTGAGGCCGGGCATGGCGGCGAGTAGTTTGGCTTTCATCACATCGTCGATCTTAGCCAGCAGAGCGGGGCCGTTTTCAACATGGGGAAGGAAAGCGAGGAACTGCTCCAACAATTCCGCATCTTCAGTGTGACGAATATAATGGCCATTCAGATTTTCCAGTTTAGCAAAATCAAACCGAGAAGCCGATTTGCCAATGCCATCCAAATCAAACCAGCGTACCAATTCTTCAGTTGAGAAAATTTCATCGTCACCATGGCTCCAACCAAGGCGCGCTAGATAATTACGCAGTGCGGCTGGCAGGTAACCCATGGCGCGATAAGCTTCAACACCCAGCGCCCCATGGCGTTTCGAAAGTTTTGCACCATCGGGTCCGTGGATCAGTGGCACATGCGTCATGCTCGGCACGTCCCAACCCATGGCGAGATATATTTGCATCTGGCGAGCCGTGTTGGTGAGGTGATCAACGCCGCGGATAATATGGGTGACACCCATGTCATGGTCATCTACCACCACCGACAAATTGTAAGTGGGGTTGCCGTCAGAACGTAGAATGATGAGGTCATCCAAATCCTTGTTCGGAATAACCACGCGGCCTTGTGCATGATCATTGATGACTGTTTCACCTTCTTGTGGAGCCTTGAAACGGATCACAGGCTTTATGCCTGCCGGTGCATCAGCAGCGGTGCGGTTGCGCCACGTGCCATCATAGCGAATGGGGCGCTTTTCTGCTTCAGCCTTTTCGCGCATGGCGGAGAGTTCTTCTGGCGAACAATAGCAATGATAGGCATGGCCAGCCGCCAGCAATGAATTGGCCACTTCAGCATGACGCGCCATGCGGCTGTGTTGCGAAACCGCTTCGCCATCCCAGTTCAAGCCCAGCCATGTCAGGCCATCAAGAATAGCCGTCGTCGCCGCATCTGTAGAGCGTTCGCGGTCGGTGTCCTCAATGCGCAGTAGCATCTTGCCGCCGTTTCCTTTGGCATAGGCCCAGTTGAACAGGGCCGTGCGAGCACCTCCAATATGAAGGTAGCCCGTGGGAGAAGGAGCAAAACGAGTAACGGGGGATGACATCGAAGCCATTTTCCTTGTAGCGTTAGAGCAGGGGAGAGGCGCGATGGCCCGAGAGGAGCCGGATAGCACAGCTGGATGGAGCGTCAAAGGGGTTGCGGCGTTGCAGCAGAGCTTTGCGCTCCAATCATCGCGCATGATGCTGTGGGCTCCCCTATTCCTCATTGCTGGCATTTGGATTTACTTTAACCTGCCGCAAGAACCCAGCGGCATTGCTGTTTCTGGATTGGCGGTAATATCTGGTCTGTTATTTTGGCTGGGCCGCACCCGAACATTCAGCCTAATCATGGCTCTAGTGGTGTTTGGTTTTGTCATCGCCAAATTCCGTGAATATGTTGTCGAGACGCCTTTGCTGCGGGCCTATGTCTCTGAAAGTGATATCTCAGGATATGTGGCCGACGCTGATAATCGTGGTGGCAAGAAACGTATCCTAGTGATTGAACTCGATTCCGCCACCAATATTCCGGTAGGTGAAATGCCGCGCCGGGTGCGGCTTTCAACTTTTAATGCACCCGATGTTTTGATCGGTGATTACATAACGATGAAAGCGCGGCTCTCGCCTTTGCCCATGCCAGTCTCGCCCGGTGCTTTTGACTATGGTCGCGATCTCTATTTTCAATCGATTGGGGCTACGGGTCAAAGCGCATCGGAGCCAATAATTAAAATTATGGATGTGCCATATCAGTTTGTAATTAGGCGATTTTTTCATAGTCTCCGGAGTGCCATGGGCGTCAGAATTACCACCGTTATTCACGGCCCCTTGGGTGCCTTCGCCAATGCCATGATTACTGGGGAGCGCGCCGCTATACCCAAGGACATGAATACCAGCTTACAAATCTCGGGCTTAGCTCACATCCTTTCTATTTCGGGACTGCACATGACATTGGTGGCTGGAGGCGTGTTTTGGGTGGTGCGGGCCTTCCTCGCCTTGTTTCCTTATTTAGCGCTGCGTTACCCAATCAAAAAATGGGCTGCTTTGGCTGCGTTGATTGTGGGCCTCATCTACATGCTGTTGGCAGATTCCGGTTCCGCAACCGAGCGTTCCTATATTATGATCGCAGTGATGTTCTTTGCCATGCTGGTTGATCGGCCTGCCGTGTCACTGCGCAATCTTGCCATATCCGCCTTGCTTATTCTGGTGGCGACACCAGAGCAAAGCATGGGAGCAAGCTTCCAAATGTCGTTCCTTGCTGTCATGGGTCTGGCCGCATTTTTTGAATGGTGGAACCATCGTCCTGTCGATGTGAAACAGTTCACAAAATCGAGGCCCTGGCGAATGATCAACCGCATCGCCACTGTGGCGGCCGGATCGATAATGACAACCTTGGTTGCAGGCGGATTTTCCAGCATTGCCGCAGCCTATCATTTTGGCCGCATGGCCCCCTACGGCACCATTGCCAATGGCCTATCGCTTCCCGTTGTCAGTTTGGTCGTCATGCCCGCAGCCCTCACCAGCGCTATGCTTATGCCCTTTGGTCTTGAACAATGGCCACTAAAAATTATGGAACTGGGACTATGGGCCACCATGTGGATTTCTGATTTGGTGTCATCATGGCCCGGTGCCAATGTGTTGATAGCCAAACCCGCACTGAGTGCCGTGGTGATCACAGTATTGGGCGCTGCAATACTGTGCATCGGTGCAGGAAAATTCCGTTTGATTGGCGTGACCGCAATGCTGCTTGGAATCTTCACATCACAACTGGCAACGCGTCCGCAAATTCTGATCGAGGAGCGCGGCTCCAATGTGGCGGTGCTGGATGGGCAGGGGCGCTATATTTTTGCCGACACCAGCAAAGGAAAGTTCGCTGGCGAAAAATGGCTGCAAAGCAATGGTGAAATTACCACGATGGTGGCCGCATCACAGCGCGAAGGTTGGCAATGTCGCGATGGCATGTGCTTCACAGATTTGGCAGAAAAATCTGTGGGCTACATCCATGAGCAGCCTACTGCAGATTGGACCTGTCCACCCGTTGAAATCATCATCGCAGATTTTCCACTGCGCCATGCCTGTGGCGATGCCACCATCCGCATTGATCGCTTTGATGTGTGGAAGCATGGTGCTCACGCAATCACCGTTATCAACGGCACCATAAAAATTCAAACGGCCAAAGGCGAACAAGGCGACCGTCCATGGGTCTATGTGTCTCGCGCGCGCCCCAAACCAGAACCCAAACTACCCGAATTGCCCGCCACCGCTTTTTCAGGCTAAGATGAAAAAATGACAACAGACTCCTTCCTCGCTTTCGTGCTCGCCGCCACTGCTCTGGCTTTGGTGCCGGGGCCTACTGTCACTGTGATCATCGCCAACAGTTTGAAGCATGGCACTAGAGCGGGTTTGATGAATGTGTTGGGCACGCAAGCGGGCGTCGTCATCTGGCTCAGCATTGCCGCACTGGGATTGGGTGCTGCCATCAAAGTGATGGGCGTTTGGTTTGACGTGCTGCGTTATGTGGGTGCGGCTTATTTAGTTTACATGGGCATCAAGCTGTTTATGTCAAAAGGCGATCTCGCCGTGGCCACCGAGCGGGCCCGCCCACATGGCAGCTTTTTTCTACAAGGCTTTGTGGTGATTATGAGTAACCCCAAAATGTTGGTGCTGTTCGGCGCGCTCATTCCGCCCTTTATTCCGCAAGGGGCTGATGTTACTTATTATACTTTAATGCTGGGATTGCTGTTCGCAGGCATCGCCGTGACGGGCGACACGGCCTATGCGTTGCTGGCGGGCAGGGCGGGTGCGTGGCTTTCGCAAAAACGCATTCGTGGGCTTGAAATAATCAGCGGTTGCTGCCTCGTCGGCGGCGCTGCTTGGATGGTGTTGAAAGGCAAATGATGCGCACAGGTTTTTACCCCGGCTCCTTCGATCCCATCACCTATGGGCATTTAGATATTATTGCGCGGGCGGCCCGCATTGTTGATAAATTGGTAATCGGTGTTGGCACCCACGGCAGCAAACAAGCCTTGCTCACAGGTGCGGAACGCGTGGCCTTGATAGAGCAAGTGGTAAAGCCCATTGCTGAACACGCCGGTATCAAAATCACCGTGATGACATTTGATAATCTCACGGTCGATGCCGCCAGAAAGGCCCATGCTGGTGTTATTATTCGTGGCCTCCGTGATGCCAGCGACTTCGACTACGAAGTGCAAATGGCCCAAATGAATGGAGCCTTGTCGCCCGATATAGAAACCATCTTCATGGCCGCATCCCCCGCCACACGGATGATCTCGTCATCATTGGTAAAACAGATTGCCAAGATGGGTGGCGATACGAGTTTGTTCCTGCCCAAGGAGGCTGAGGTGATGGTGCGGGAAAAAATTTAAGACTTCACAGTGAGTTTCAACCAAAACAAAACGGTCGAGTTTCCTCGACCGTTCCGAAATTTTT
>JANPGD010000153.1:0-10751 GCA_031423845.1 Hyphomicrobiales bacterium
ATGGCTTCAAGGTCTTTCAGAGCAGTCTTCTTATCATATGGCAAGGGTTTACGGCGGGCTTTCAACGCCTGTTTTGCACGGCGCATGGCTTTGCCTGAAAGGGGGCCAGCAGCAGCGGCCACCTCCTCCATTTCACCCAAAACGCCGTTACAATGGAGCAGCATATCACAGCCTGCATCAAGCGCTCGTTTAGATTTTTCAGCAAATGTGCCGCCCAAAGCTTTCATCGACAAATCATCGGTCATCAACAAGCCTTGAAAACCAATCAACTTGCGGATCACATCACGAATAACTTTGCGTGAGAGAGTTGCCGGATTGTCAGCATCAAGCGCCTCGTAAATAACATGAGCGGTCATAGCCATGGGGCAATCAGCAAAGGCAACGAAAGGTGGAAAATCGACCATTTCCAATTCCATCCTTTTGGCACTGACGATCGGCAAGTCTTTGTGGCTATCCACCATGGAGCGACCGTGGCCAGGAATGTGTTTCATCACGGGCAAGACGCCCCCTTCCATCAGCCCAACGGTGTGCATTCTGGCGAGGTTCATCACGGTTTCAATACGGGTAGAATAGGCGCGGTTGCCGATCACATCATGGGCACCGGGTTGCGGGACATCGAGCACAGGCAAACAGCTGGACGTTATGCCAATTTCCTCAAGATCCTCAGCCATTAGGCGGCCCACATTGCGAGCGGTGCGCAAGGCTAAAGTTGCACAGCGTTCATAAAGCTTTCCGTAATTTTCGGCAGCTGGATATTGCCGCCAATAATTTGAAGGTGGCCCCAATCGTTGAACGCGCCCACCTTCTTGGTCGATAAAAACTGGAGCATCTTTGCGACCCACTGCAGCGCGATATTGGGTTGTCAATGCCCTGATTTGTTCGGGCGATTCAACATTGCGTTTGAAGAGAATGAGACCCCAAGGATTTGCGTTGGTAAAAAATGAAGTTTCTGCTGCCGACAAAGACGTGGTGGCACAGCCGCTGATAAAGGCGCTTATCGTCATATCTCAAATACTTTCTGATCGTTTTGGAAATTATTGACGTCGTACAAGACAATCGCGTTCGCCTGCTGCAAAAAGCGACTGACAAAGACTGGATGCGACATTTGAAGAAGCCATAGGCCCAATATTGAGCCGATAACGGGTGGTTCCTGCAACTTGTGCTTCTGATATGATAGGCGCATAACGCCCTACGATTGCACCATGTTTGCTGCGCATCCGACTGTATTCTTGCGAAGCTTCAGCTTTGCTTTTGAAAGAAGCGAGTTGTGCAACATAAGCACCAGACGCTTTTGGCGTGGGTTCCACCACGAGTGGTTTGGCTGCTGCAACTTTTTGCGCTGGTTTGGTTTCAGGCAACAATTCTGGTTGGCTTTCCTGAACAACCACATTGTCAGCGGCTGCGTCAGTCGTTGTCGTATCTTTCTTGAAGAGGTCCAGCAAACTTCTACGCTTTTTTACAGGTGCTGGAGCTACAACAGGTGTGTCCTGCGCAACGGTGGTTGGCTGTCCAATCGGGTCATTACCATAAATACCACCGCCCGCTTCCGGTACAGCCTCGTCAATCGAAACTTGTTTGGCAGGAGGCACAAGTATAACAGGCTTAGCACCGAGTGATTTTTGCTGTGTGGCAGCCGCAACAGTTTTTTTGGCGTCTGTTGGCTTCAGTTTCTTTACGACAACCGGCGCGGGCTTTGCTTCAACAACGGGTGTATCTTGAATTGTTTCACTGGCTTCTGGAGTTAATTTGATAACCGGCTCAGCAGGCGTCGGTGTTGTTTCAGTGGGGGTAATGGCAACAGCCTTTGGAGCTTCAATCGCAGTTGCAACTTTATTCACAGTTTCCACTATCGGTGCCGGAGCGACGGGCACCTCCAAAGGCAAATTTGCCGCCGGGCTTGCGCCGGCGGCTGGAGTTATATTTGCTATTTGTTGGTCGGATTTCACATCTGGTTCTAGTGAACCTTGCGTCCCATCACCCGTTGCCCCCGGTGGTGGCGGAAGTGGAAGCGGCGTTCCATCAGCACCTGTTCCTGCCGCTGGCACAACGACTGGGTCTGCTGGTGCTGGAACAGCTTGCGAATTTGTTTCAGGTTGGACCGGCGTTTGTTCGGTTGGAACGAGTTCTCCACCTAATACTTCACGATCTCCGATGATGCGGTCGTAGATTTGCTTTTTAGTCGGTTGCGCCGCTTGCCCTGGCGCTGCAGCTGGAACTTCAGCTGTTGCATCGGGTGACACTTTGGTGGCTTGTTCCGGCGCTTTAACGACAGGCACAGTTTGGCCAGATGTCGCAGCCAAATTGGGTTTTAAATAATTTGAGTAAGCCCAAATTGAACCAAAGCCAGCCAATACGAGAAACAGTAAACCAGCAAGAATCCACGGCACATTTGAACGCGATGGTTCGTCTTCATAACCGGATTCTACTTCACGATAGGCCTGCTGGTAGTCATTGGCAGTTGCCCGCCGCTGATTGCGTTGCGGGGCTGGTTTTTCAAAAATATCATCTTCGGCATCAGCATAGTCTTGCTGGATTGGGGTACGCACAAGACCATTATTCGTCAATCGCGGATTTTGGCGCTGCTGGTCGTAGCCAACAGGGGCGTATTCTGCGCTTTGTCCGCGTTGCGGAACCTGCAAACGTGGCTGTTGTTGGCCGGGCTGTGCACCATAAGTTTGGCGTGGCGGCGGATTGTATGGCGGTGGCGGCGCATAGCCAGTTGCAGGGTCAATGGGGCGATAAGCCGGTGGGGGGGCATAACCTTGCGATGGATTTTGCGGCACATAAGGTTGTTGCTGTTGGCCATAAGGCTGACCTTGCGGATAAGCTTGTTGCGGTGCTGGAATACGCTGTTGCGGAATTGGAGCGGTTCCTCCCAATTGCAGGCGCGGCGGTGCCATTTGCGGCACGTAAGCTGGCGCACCGTTTTGGGCTGGAGGCAGAGCCGATGCCGGACGAACAGGTGGAGCGGCAGGCCGCATCACTGAAGGTAGGTTTCCGGTTTTCGCATCATCATCGGCAAACGTAAACTTTGGTTTTGCGGCAGGTGACGCTGCAGGCGTAGCTGCCAATTTTGTAGCTGCCATGGCGGCTTCCGCCCTATTGCGCGCTGCCAGAACACGCTGTTCAGCCAGTTTTTCAGCGGCGTCTCTCTGTGATTTCAATTTGTTGGCCAATGCATCAGGCGCCAAAGCGGCAGGACGTGGCGCTTGCACCGCAGCAGTTGGGGCACGCGCCACAATCCGTGGGGCCATAGGCGCGGGCTTTACACCAGCGGCAGCTGTTGCTGTCCGAGGCGCCGCTGGAGCGGGTCTAAATTCTTCAGAAATGCGCGGCATATCTTTGGGTGCAGCTTCTTTTGTGCCAATACCCAATCGTTCACGCCAATTGCGCTTGTCGGTGCCACCAGTCGTATCTTGGTCCATTATCAATCGTTCCGTTCTTACATTTCCTCGACAGGCCTGACGCCGAGAATCCGAAGACCATTTGCTAAACTATAGCGAATCACCCTCAGGAAAGCGAGCCGCGTTAATGATAAGTTATCCTGATCTTGCAAAATAAACCTTAATTGCGGCGACTCTTTGCCCTTATTCCAGAGACTATGAAATTCGCTTGCCAATTCATAGAGATAAAATGAAATCCTGTGGGGTTCGTGAGCAAGTGCAGCAGCCTCAACCATACGTGGAAACTCAGCAATTTTACGAATTACGTTTTTTTCAGCTTCATCCGTTAACAAACTGAAATTAATTCCTGAATTGGATTTGACGTCCAATCCCGCTTCCTCAGCTTTGCGCAACACTGAGCAAATACGAGCATGAGCATATTGCACGTAGAAAACCGGATTATCTTTGGATTGCTCTGTGACTTTGGCAAAATCAAAATCAAGCGGTGCTTCATTTTTGCGATAGAGCATCATAAAGCGCACCACATCTGGCCCCACTTCATCCACCACATCACGCAGTGTTACAAACTCCCCTGCCCGTTTTGACATGCGAACGGGTTCGCCATTGCGGAAAAGTTTTACCAACTGACAGAGTTTCGGATCAACCTGAACTTTTTCACCACCAAAGGCCTTACCTAGCGCCTGCAGCCGTTTAACATATCCACCATGGTCAGCGCCAAGCACATAAATTAATTGATCATAGCCACGCGCAATTTTGTCTGCGCTATAGGCGACGTCGGATGCGAAATAAGTGAACGACCCATCCGACTTCATCAGCGGGCGATCAATGTCATCGCCAAATTGTGTTGACCTAAATAATGTTTGCTCGCGATCTTCCCAGTCTTCATTCACCTCGCCTTTGGGCGGAGGCAAGCTTCCCTGATAAACCAGACCATCGGCTCGCAGTTTGGCAATGGCTTTTTCAATTGCCCCACTTGTGTGCAGTGACTTTTCTGAAAAGAATACTTCTTGCTTAATATTGAGGCTTGCTAAATCATCACGGATGAGATTCATCATCAAGCCAATTGTCCGTGTGCGGACAAACGTATGCCAATCTTTTTTTTCAAGCAATGTGCGGCCAAATTCTTCTTTTAACTTTTGGCCGACGGGCTTCAAATAATCACCCGGATAAAGCCCAGCTGGAATTTCACCAATGTCTTCACCCAGCGCCTCGCGATAGCGCAGCATGGCCGATTGTGCGAGCACATCAACCTGCCCACCCGCATCATTGATGTAATATTCTTTGGTCACATCATAACCAGCAGTTTGCAGAAGCGATGCCAAAGCATCGCCAAAAATTGCACCACGGCAATGGCCAACGTGTAAGGGGCCAGTGGGATTGGCGGAGACATATTCCACATTGACCTTTTGGCCCGTGCCTAATTTTGATGTACCGAATGTATCACCTGCTATAAGTGCCGCACTCATCAATGTTGGCCAAAAGCTATCTTGCAATTTGATGTTAATAAAACCCGGCCCAGCTGCTGAGGCAGAAACCACATCCGCATTTGCAGCAAGTAATGGCACCAACATTTCTGCGATGGCGCGCGGTTGCAGACCTGCTGGTTTTGCCAACACCATTGCGGCATTGGTCGAGACATCGCCATGGGTTACATCACGTGGTGGCTCGGTTGTGACGCGTGAAAGATCAAGGCCTTGCGGCAGCTTTCCACTGCTCACAAGAGTTTCAATTGCGCTGTGCACGACGCCCTGAAAATGCGCAAAAAGATTCATGATTCTAATAATCGTCCCAATTCAAAAAAGTGGCGCTGTGCCTATCGGAAAAGCGGATCAAGGTCAAACAATCGCTTGTGTTGATCAAGCGCATATCGATCTGTCATGCCCGCAATAAAATCACAAACTTGACGGGCATAGCGACTTTGATCTGAGGTTGGATGGGAGCCTTGCCAATCATCGGGCAGAAGTTTTTCATCATTCATGTAAGCATTAAACAAATCGCGGATAACGCGCTGGGCGCGCTCCATAATCTCCAGCACTCGTGGGTGGCGATACATGCTCTGCGAAAGAAAGCCTTGCAACACACGATTATTCTCATGCATCTGCGGGCTGAACGTGATGAGCGGATTGTGTAACGCGCGAACGGCATCGCTGGTCTTTACACCGGTTTTGGAAACGTTTTTTGCACCATGATGCAGCACATCACCAACCATGCCTGATATTACCCGGCGCACCGTTTCATGAATCAGACGTGTGGTTTCGAGCTTCGGATAGGCGCTCAAGACCTCGCCCAAGGCTTCGCCGACCAATGGAATATCACCCAGATCAATCACATTAAAAAGCTTGGCACGCAGACCGTCATCGATGTCATGCGCGTTATAGGCAATGTCATCTGAAATTGCGGCCACTTGCGCTTCAGCAGATGCAAAGCTTGCAAGGTGCAAATCATGGGCTTCTGAATATTCAACGATGGCAGCTGGAAGGCCGCTCTCTTTATAGTGGCCTAAGGCATGGCCATGATTATCAATCAGCGGTCCATTGTGTTTGACCAATCCTTCAAGGGTTTCCCAAGTGAGATTGAGGCCATCAAACTCGGCATAGTGTCGCTCTAATCTGGTGACGATGCGCAAGGCTTGAGCGTTATGGTCAAAGCCGCCGAAGGGCTTCATCAAACTATCCAGTTCGCGCTCGCCGGCATGGCCGAACGGCGTATGCCCAAGATCATGGGCAAGTGCCAAAGCTTCCGTTAAATCTTCGTCTAGTTTTAGAGCCCGCGATATTGAACGTGCAATCTGTGCCACTTCAATAGTGTGGGTCAACCTCGTGCGAAAATGATCACCCTCATGGAAAACGAAAACTTGGGTTTTATGTTTCAAACGGCGGAAGGCGGCGGAATGAACGATGCGGTCACGATCACGGGCGAAAGCAGTGCGTGGCGGGCTCTCTGCTTCCGGCACCAATCGACCACGGCTGGCGGTGGCTTTGGCGGCAAAGGGGGCGAGATGGCTGGTCATCGCACGGGACCATTGACTTTTTGCTCACAAAACACAACATCTACGTTATGCAAGAGTCTTCTTTCACCGTCACCCCGCGTGCTGCCCAGCGCATTCACGAAATTGCCGCTAAGCAAGGCTCTCATGCTGCTTTGCGTGTGGCCGTGAATGGTGGCGGGTGTTCTGGCTTTCAATATGAGTTTACTTTCGATGATAAGCGCGAAGATGACGATAAGACGTTTGAGATTGAAGGGGCCACGGTTTTAGTTGATTCCACCTCTCTCACCTATATGGCGGGTTCCACTCTGGATTTCATTGATGATTTAATGGGACAATCTTTCCGCATTCAAAACCCGCAAGCCAAATCATCCTGCGGCTGCGGCACAAGCTTTTCTTTATAACATGCGCATCGCCACTTGGAATGTAAACTCAATCAAGGCCCATCTTGATTCTGTGACACAGTGGATTGAAGAAGAAAAGCCGGATGTGCTTTGCCTGCAAGAATTAAAATGCGAGGACCACGCATTTCCAGCCGAACATTTTGCCAATATGGGCTACACCGCCCACGTGCATGGCCAGAAAACCTACAATGGCGTGGCCCTGCTCTCTCGGTTACCAGTTGAAAATATCCGACGAGGATTGCCGGGAGATGTGAGCGACGAGCAAGCACGGTTTATTTTGGGGACGGCCATTGACGGCAAGTTGGCGGTGAATATTGCGTCAATCTATTTGCCAAATGGCAACTCAGCCCCGGGCCCCAAATATGATTATAAATTGGGCTGGATGAAACGCTTGACAGACTTCACAAGACACTTGTTGAATGATGAGGAACTCCTTGTTCTAGCAGGAGATTATAATGTTATTCCAACTGCTCAAGATGCCCGCAATCCACAGAACTGGGTGGGTGATGCTTTATATCGACCTGAAACCCACGGTGCGTTTCGTGAGCTTTTAAATCTCGGCCTCACGGAATCATTCCGTTCCCTGCACCCTTCATCGACTGAGTATAGTTTCTGGGACTATCAAGCTGGCGCTTGGCCAAAGAATAATGGCATTCGCATCGACCACCTTCTACTATCCCCGCAGGCCGCAGACAGGCTTCAATCAGCGCAGATATTTAAAGACACGCGCGGCCACGACAAACCATCCGACCATGTTCCGGTGATGATTGAACTGAACTGAACTGACAGAAAGTTCCAATCGAACTAATCGGCTGGCGGGCTGCTCGCGTTCAAGCTGCTCATTCGGATCAACCAAGTGCCATCGGACTGTCAAATTTCGCGCTAGAGGTTGACAAGTCGATGTCTTGCGCAGAGGTTTATTTTCTTGAGTGCTGGATGGCAGAGCATGAATTGGCAATGGGATCAGATTACTGCGTTGTCGTCAATCGTGGGCGTAGTCGGCGGCTTGATCTCGGTCTATTTTCTTGTTCAAGAAGTTCGGCGAAATGCATTAGCGATTGAAGGTGCGACCGTTCAATCTCTAATGAGTTTTGAAAAAGACGTCTTTCAGATGCTTGCCAACAACGCTAAAGTCTATTTGCGCGGATGCGCGGACATTTCTAAACTCTCTGCTGAAGAGAAATTTCAATTTGAAAGACTGGTTGCTGTGCAAATGTCACTGACCTACAGCGCCTTTGTTCAGCATGGCCAGAAACTCATTGATGATGAGGTTTGGGTGGCCTACGAGACAGCTCTTAGACGGTATATGAGCAGTCCCGGATTCTCACGTGCTTGGAAAAATTTTGAATCTGGCTATCCTAAAAGTTTTAGGGACGTGGTCGACAAAGGTTGAGCTTGCTGAAGGCACGAAATTAGAACCCAAAAATAAAGTAACAAAAAACCCGCCGGCCTTTCGACCCGCGGGTTCTTTAACTCATTACTCAAACCAAACTTACTTGGTTACTGGAGCTTTCACGCCGAAAGCAGCAAAGCTTGCTTCGAATGGCTTGAATGCGCTCTTTGCAGCAGCAGTATAGAGTTCACCGAGCTTGGTGAATTCAGCAACTGTTGCATCAAATGTTTCTTTTGCGAAAGCTTGTTGAACTTCAACAGCCTTTTCGAAGGACTTGGCAGCAACTGCCTTTTCGAAAACTGCGGCGTTCTTTTCAAATGACTTCTTCGAGAAATCAGCAACTTCTGTTGCAACAGCTTGGTAACCCTTGGTCAAAGCAGCAGTCGAAGCAGTCATAGCTTCAATACCGTCTTTGCTGTAGGCTTGCATATCTTCAAAGGATTTCATCATTTTGGCTCTCCAAGAGTTTGTGTTCAAAAGTGGTTGTTCAATTTCGTGATCCTGATATATGTGCACTGCAACATGAAGTCAAGAGTAAATATTGCGTTGCAACATAAATCTTTGTGGGTTATCTGCTCGCACAGGTGTAAAGATCGATTCAAGTTTACACATTAGTAAGTGCGTTCCCATAAAAGTCGAAGTTTAGAACGCAGTTGGGGGACTGTTAAATAAGTTGCGAAGTCTTGCTTCGTAAGGCCCTGATTGATGCCAGTAAGGTGATGGATTAATGTCTGTGATGAAATTTGTGAACCGCGTTTTTGTTTTCGTGGCTTTGTTTTCTTTTGTTTTTGTTACCTTAGCCGAGGCAAAACCCCAGTTCTCCGCACTCACAGTTGACGCCCGCACCGGCGCCATTCTTTATCAGAATGATGCCGATGGTTTGCGTCATCCCGCTTCGCTGACTAAGATGATGACACTATATGTTTTGTTCCAAGATCTAAAGTCAGGCCGCATAAAACGTTCGACACAACTTCGTATTTCAGCCCGCGCTGCGAATATGGCACCTTCAAAACTTGGATTAAAGCCAGGCTCCACCATTTCAGTGGATGATGCGATTAAAGCGCTGGTCACAAAATCTGCTAATGATGTGGCTTCGGCCATTGGTGAAAACCTTGGTGGCACAGAATCAAACTTTGCGGCCCGCATGACCCGTGTAGCCCATACGATCGGCATGAGCCGCTCCACTTTTTATAATGCTTCTGGCCTGCCAAACCCCGGTCAATATACAACGGCCCGCGATATGGCGACATTGGGCTTGCGCTTGATGCGCGATTATCCGCAATATTATCCCTATTTCCGCATTCAATCGTTCAATTTCAGGGGCAAGACCATCCGCACTCACAATCGTCTCGTCGGCCATTTTGATGGTACCGACGGGATTAAGACGGGTTACATTGCAGCATCAGGCTTTAACCTTGTAACCTCAACACGCCGTGGCGATAAGCGATTAGTGGGTGTTGTGTTGGGTGCACGCTCTGCTCCTGCGCGCAATTCCTATATGATGGTTATGCTGCAAAAAATGTTTGCCCATGCGAAAGATGGACAAACCGTGGCTGCCTTGGCGGGTTCCAGCAAAGGCATCATCAATCCTGTGGCTGTGGCAAAAAAAGATGTTGCATCTGTTAAGGACGATACCACTCAAAGCATTGATAATGAACAACTAACTGCTGCTGCAGTAAACGCGGCCGAAGGTCCGGTTGTAGCTGGCGATGATGAAGACGCCGCCGATACTGCTTCCACGACAACGGCAGTTGAACCGCAGGTTCTGCAAGCTGATTTGGCTCCCGTTACTAACATTCAAAATGATAAGCACCAGCTTCCCAAGAAGTTACCGTTCGCTGTTAAATCAACTGCCGATCAACCCAATGTTTTGACGAATGACCTTGCTCAAACTTGGAACATTCAGCTCGGTGCATTCCCTGATAAAGCTGCGGCCCAGGCGAAGTTAACATCTATCCGCGGTGCAACGGTTGCATCGTTGGAAGGCAAACCGGCTTTCACAGTGGCTGTTAAAAAAGGCAGCAAACTGATTTACCGCGCGCGATTTGGTGGTTTTGATGAAGCTTCAGCAAAACTGGCCTGCGCTAGTATTGTGAAACTCGGCAGTGCATGCCTGTTGGTTTCGCCAGCCTCTTAAGCCAGCAGAACATCTTTCGCTTCATTGATTTTTGCGGCTAAATAATCTGTTCCACCTTTATCGGGATGAAAGTCTTTGAGCAGGCGCTTGTGAGCCTGCTTTACATCCTCCGCAGTGGCGCCTGCCTTTAATCCGAGAATCGCCAGAGCCTCATCTTTTGGGAGCGTGACTTTTCCTCGGTTGGGTGGAGGTGCCTGATTTGGGTTTGGGCTGGCAGTCTTTGGGCCAAAACCATTGGGTAAAAGATGGGCTTTGCCAAACAAGCCCATGCCTAAAACAAAAAGACCGATCCCTGCTTCTAATTGACCACGCAGGACCATAACGGCTGCAAAAGCCATCAAACCGCCACCCGCTGCTTTTTGCAGCATCTGACGCATTTCAGCAGACTTTAACTTTGAGCCATTGCGGATAAGCCAATAGCCACCGA
>JANPGD010000154.1:0-6046 GCA_031423845.1 Hyphomicrobiales bacterium
CGAGCAGGGTTTCTGGAATGACTTTTTTAGGGTCTAACCAGCCACGCTCGAAGGCAGCCATGTGCATCGCATATTCGCCAGACACTTGATAAGCAAAAGTTGGAACTCCAAATTCGCGCTTCACGCGCGAGACAATATCGAGATAAGGCATACCAGGTTTCACCATCACCATATCGGCACCCTCAGCAATATCGAGCGCCACTTCGCGCATCGCTTCATCACTATTGGCGGGGTCCATTTGATAGGTACGTTTGTCGCCGGAAAGTAATTTTGAAGAACCAACGGCTTCACGAAATGGCCCATAAAAGCCTGACGCATATTTAGCGCTATAAGCCATTATCTGCACATCGTGGAACCCGCGAGATTCAAGTGCAGCTCGAATGGCCCCCACGCGACCATCCATCATATCTGAGGGCGCAATAACATCACATCCAGCCTCCGCCTGAGCCAAGGCTTGTTGGACCAAAACGGTGATCGACGCGTCATTTAATATCCGCCCATGCTCAAGCAGGCCGTCATGGCCATGCGATGTGTAGGGATCAAGTGCGACATCACACATCACGCCAATTTCAGGCACCGCCTTTTTAATCGCCCTCACGGCGCGGCAGATTAGATTATCGCCATTGACGGCCTCACGCCCATCATCCGTGCGCAGATCAATATGTGTGTTCGGAAACAGCGCAATCAGCGGAATGCCAAGTGTGGCGGCTTCCTCTGCTTTGCGTACGGCGAGGTCAATCGAATAGCGCTCCACACCGGGCATCGAAGAAATGGCCTCGGCTCTGTTTTCTCCATCAATTACAAACATCGGCCAAATAAGATCGGAAACCAGCAAACTGTCTTCAGAAACAAGCGCACGCGCCCAAGGGCTTTTGCGATTGCGGCGCAGGCGCGTAGCAGGAAATTGCGATGGTACGATTTGGGTCATAAAGTTTTAATACAACGCGGGGCCCACCTTGGCAAACCACAGCAAGATATTATTAACTATAGCGTTAAAACATTAGCTAAATTTTTAGCAATTATTAGTCAGCCAGAGCGCAAATTAGACCGACATTCTTTCTGAGGGATTTGTGATGCGTCGTGGGACTTTATTGCTGAAGATCACTTTCGTTTTGGCCACAACGGCTATTTTCGCAACTCAACATCAAGCCTTGGCTGATGACGCTCAAGCGAGGCACGCGATTGAACTTCTCGCCCGTTCGCAAACCTTAGATACAAAATGCAAATTCCTAGGCGCTGCGGACCACGATGATTTATCCGGTCTTTTAGCCCGCGCCGAATTGGCGCTGGCGCAACGCACCACTGTGACAATTACAAAGCAAACATTAGAGCAAGGGCGAAATGCAGGCCAATCAGCATCCTGCAGCGGGGCCGAGCAGGCTCAAATTGCACTAATACTATCATCGGCAAAACAAGCCGCAGCAAAAGCCCCTGTTGCCGCAGTTCCACAGCAGGTTGTTCAGGCCTCTCCCACAAAACCATGGAGATTGCTAAAAAAAGCACCACAAATTAAAGTTGTGATCAATGCTGATGAGCCAACCAAGCTTAAAGTAACACAGCAGAAGACCGTTGGTCTTTTGCAATATGCCAATATTACCGAGCGTTATTATTTGGCGAGACGTTGTGGGACCATGTCACCCCGCAAGATTTCTGGGTTCTATCAAACTGTGGTGAACACCCATCAATCTGTGCTCTCTATATATGGCCGCGCTGCCGTGGCCGATGTTATGCAACAGTCTGAATACAAGGCCAAAGCTCAAAGCTGCGATTAATAGTTCAGGAATTTACCAAACCCTCGGGGGCTATTCTCGGAGATTTTTATTTGGACGATGTTAACCGTCTTTGTTGAGCGACAGTAAACTGAGGAAAAAAAGACTCCGTCAACTGTGTTTAAATCAGATGCAAATTGTCGCAAATATAAGGATAAATTTACCGAGACTCTTCAGTCGTCCTTAAACCCCTCGCTCTATTCTCATCAATATCAAGAAGACCAAGCCCACCAAGAGGCTGGCTTCAAGAAACAGGAAAATCAGAGGTGGTAAGCATGAACACGCAAGTTGTTTTGGGGGATACGCGGTCCGCGCCCGTTGATACAAAGCGCATAGATATTAAAAACCGTTATATGGAATCCTTGACATTGATTGAGCGTCTGCACCGCAGACTTCTCGATGTCATCAAGGATGATTTTGAACGCAGTGGCGAAAAAGAAGTCAATCCAGTTCAAGCATTGTTGTTGTTTAACATTTCTGACTCGGAACTCACGGCGGGCGAACTGAAAACTCGCGGCCATTATCAAGGTTCCAACGTGTCCTACAATTTGAAGAAATTGGTGGAGCAGGGCTATGTGAACCATGAGCGCTCAAACGCTGATAAACGCAGCGTGCGTGTAAAGCTCACGGACAAAGGTGTGGCGATTCGCAGCCGTGTGGATGCACTTTACAATCGCCAACTGCAAGCCATTGAAGAAGTTGTTGGTCTTTCCGTGGATGAGTTTGATCGCCTCAATAAGGCACTCGGTCGCCTGGAGCGATTCTGGACAGACCAAATCCTCTATCGCCTATAAAATTACCAGTACTGCAAAAAGAACCCTGCAAGAGACGTCTTGCGGGGTTTTTGCGTTTTGAGTGTGTTGCCCCTTGCCACAATCAAAAACAATGCTATTTGAGGCGCCGTAAGGCCCTCACTTTTCAATGCGGAGAGGTGGCGGAGTGGTCTATCGCGACGGTCTTGAAAACCGTAGGGGGTGCAAGCCCTCCGGGGGTTCGAATCCCTCCCTCTCCGCCATGTCCTGTTGCTCAAATGCCGCAAAGCGATTTTTTGTTCTTAACAACCTATTAATTGCCATAAAAACTTGATTCTTGCGGGTGTTTAAGCGCGTCATACAGCTATGATTTGTTGTGCTTTGACGAAAACAATTGTGGCTGTTATCTATCATTTCATGGGTTGCCGTGGCTGGTAAATCCGAGGTGGCGTAAACAGCGCTAAATATGAGGCGGTAAATGAATTTGGATCTCGTGTCGCGTGCTAAAAATAAAGCGCAATTTATAACCACGTTAAGACTGGGTACCTTTATTGCCGCGGCGGTCGTTTTTTCAAACCTCGTCTATGCAACGGGTGACAACCTCGTCAAAGAGGGAACTGTCAGCGTGGCTCATGGCGGTGCGCTCGTCACGGGTAAATCAACTGGTAAAGTAGCGAAAGTTCTTGCCGGCGGTGGCCCAGCTGTCACCAAAACAGAAGTTGTTGCTGAGCAGAATCAGGTGCCCATGATCACTTCAAAAAGTGATGCAGCACTGCGTGTCGCCGAGACCAAGTATGCAAATATCGAGGCCCAAGGCGGTTTTCCAAAAGTGCCGAATGGCAACTATAAAAAAGGCAGTACTGGCGCTGGAGTTATAGCTCTCAACAAACGCCTATTTGTCGAAGGTTATTTGCGCGTCGAGGCAACCCAAGGCCAATACGCATCGATTTTCACATCTGCGACCCAGGATGCGGTCAGTCGGTATCAGCGCAATTTGGGTCTTGCCGTAACAGGTAAAATTGATGGCTTGACCTTGTTTGAATTGAATACGCCAATTTCTGACCGGCTCGCTGCAATTCGCGTCAATATCCCCAGGCTCGAAATTTATAATCAGGATCTCGGACCGAGATATCTTGTCGTCAACGTGCCATCACAACAGCTCGAAACCGTGAGCAATGGCTACGTTTACTCGCGTCATAATGTCATCGTAGGTAGGCCCGAGCGACCAACGCCAGTCGTTTCGGCGCCACTTGAGACAGTGAAGTTCAATCCTTATTGGAACGCTCCAATTTCAATTGTACAAACTGATATCTTGCCAAAAATGGCATCGGGCAATCAGGTTTTAAACGACATGAACATGAAAGTGTTTCAAGGCGGACCTGACGGAGAAGAAGTTGATCCCGATTCAGTCAACTGGAAAAAGGCGCATTTGGAAGATTATCTTTTCCGCCAAGAGCCTGGCCCAGAAAGTGCGATGAAAACTGCCAAGATTGAATTCAAAAGCACATTCGGCATTTACCTTCACGACACGCCAGAACCACAGCTCTTCAAAACCATCAATCGATTCTATAGCTCAGGCTGTATCCGGATCGAAAATATGCCTTTGCTCGTCCAATGGGTTTTGAATGGTCAGGATGGTTTTAGCGGTTCTAAAATTGCTTCGATGGCTGAAACCTTAGAGCGGCTGGATGTAACTATCACTGATCAACCGCAATTGCGTGTGGCTTATCTCACCGCTTGGCCAACCAGCAGCGGCACAGTGGCGTTCCGCCATGACGTCTACGACCTTGATAATACAGACTTTACTGTGGGCCAACCTATGCCAGTTGGCATCGAGAGTCCGGATGGTTTGCGGTATGTTTTAAAACCACTGCCGCGCCAACAGTCAGTTGATGCGGCCGAGGCCGAGGGATTCCATTTATTTGGATTTGGTAGGAAGAAATCGCCGACAGACGCTCAGCAAAATAAGAATGTATTTGGCAATACTCTCGTTGGCGGGACCAAGGTTGTGTCGACACCAAATCCAGCCAAGGGCATTTTTGCAAAATCTCCAAAGACAACCACGAAGAAGATTGGTTTATTTGACTGGGCGGCATACCGCAAAGAACAAGCTGCAGCAGCAAAAGCTCCCGTGACCAAAACCAAGAAAAAGAAAACTCTCGTTGAAAAAACGGTCGTGAAAGTAAAGGCAAAAGAGCCGAAGATCGACCTCGCTATGGCTGATCCTTGCGCGCCGGATGCAAAAGGTAAAATTCCAACAGATTGTTTGCCGGCAACGACAAAAAAGAAATAATCCGAAGTTGGAGAAGGGCGATTTCGCCCTGCGCCAATCTGTGTCTGGACCTGTGGAACCAAACCTTTATAGAGCAGTCTTCATAATCTTGAGGGACATAAGACCGTGGCGAAAAAATCCGTAAAGACATCCGCAAAAAAGCCAGCCAAAAAAGCGGCCAAAAAGTCAGCAAAGAAGGCCCCACTGTTTCCGGGCTTCTTTAAAGATCGCCTCGCCAAGACCGATCCAAAGGTTGCAAAAACCATCGCCGCTGAGCTGAAGCGCCAGCAAGAAAAAATCGAACTCATCGCCTCAGAAAACATTGTCTCTCGCGCCGTCATGGATGCGCAGGGATCAGTGATGACCAATAAATACGCCGAAGGTTATCCCGGTCGTCGTTATTATGGTGGCTGTGAGCATGTGGATGTGACGGAAAATTTGGCGATCGAGCGTGCCAAGCAATTGTTCGGAGCCACCTTCGTCAACGTGCAGCCTCATTCCGGAGCACAAGCTAACCAAGCGGTGTTCTTCGCATTGCTCAGCCCCGGTGACACATTCATGGGGCTTGATCTAGCCTGTGGTGGCCATCTCACCCATGGCTCACCAGTCAATCAATCTGGCAAATGGTTCAAAGTTGTTTCCTACAAAGTGCGCGAAGACAATCAACAGATTGATTATGATGCGTTGGCTGCTCAAGCCTTGGCCGAAAGGCCAAAGCTCATTATCGCTGGCGGCTCAGCTTATCCGCGCATTTTAGATTTCAAACGCTTCCGTGAAATTGCGGATTCCATTGGTGCGATTTTCATGGTTGATATGGCCCATATAGCCGGACTTGTGGCTGGTGGCGTGCACCCCAATCCTTTGGACCACGCTCATGTTGTGACCACTACAACGCATAAGACATTGCGCGGCCCTCGTGGCGGCATGATTCTGTCGCGGGATGAAGCGATTGGCAAAAAAATCAATTCTTCCGTGTTCCCCGGCTTGCAAGGTGGTCCATTGGAACATGTAATCGCCGCAAAAGCCGTGGCCTTCGGTGAAGCTCTGAAGCCAAACTTTAAGAAATATGCCAAGCAAGTGGCGCTGAATGCCAAAGCACTGGCCGCAACCATGATTGAAGGCGGCTGCGATATTGTTTCGGGTGGCACTGACACGCATTTGATGCTGGTTGATTTGCGTAAGAAAAACGTGTCCGGCAAAGCCGCTGAAGCAGCACTGGGCCGTGCCAACATCACCTGTAACAAGAACGGCAT
>JANPGD010000155.1:0-2099 GCA_031423845.1 Hyphomicrobiales bacterium
TTTCAGTGACAGTTTTATCGGCGAGGAGGGTGGTTTCCACGTCGAGTAAGCTTAGGCCTTCAACACTGCCTTTAGCACCTTCCAGGCCTTCAAGGTCATAGATCATGCGACCGAGCATTTGGTAGCCACCACACAGGCCTAGGACGCGTCCACCGCGCCTTACATGAGATTTGAGGTCAATATCCCAACCAGCATCACGCAAGGCTTTGAGATCGGCTATGGTGGATTTGCTGCCAGGGATGATAACCAAGGCGCAGTCGCCGGGGATTGCTTCGCCAGCGTTCAGAAATTGAACGGTCACGCCAGATTCCAAACGCAAAGGATCAAGGTCATCAAAATTAGCAATGCGGGGCAGTCGCAGAACACAAATTTTCAAACCTTTTGAGTCTGTTGTGGTCATATGTTCTAAAGTTACTGCATCTTCGGCGGGCAGGTTTGATGCGGCTGCGAAATGTGGGACCACGCCGAGACAGGGCGTTTTGGTGTGGCTTTCGAGATAGAGGCGACCTTCATCAAAGAGTTGCGGATCACCGTGGAACTTTTTGATTATTAATGATTTTATTTATGAACTGTCTTCCGCTCTCAGCACCGCGAAGGTGCCGTTGATCTATGCTATAACTCCGACACGGTGAATATCGCCTATTAAAATGGCCGGAACCTTTGCGGCTTCGGCAAAACCCAGATTCGCAAGATCACCCTCGCGCAAATTTATTTCGGCTGGGCTGCCTGCACCTTCTACCAAGATGAGATCGCAAGTTTCAGCCAATTTGTTGAAGCTTTCGAGGATCGCTGGCATATATTGGGGTCGTTCCCGAAAGAAATCGCGGGCTTTTAAGGTGGCTTGGCGCTGGCCTTGCACGATCACCTGCGCACCCATTTCAGATTCTGGCTTGAGCAATACAGGATTCATGTGAACTGAAGCTGGAATGCGAGCAGCACGCGCTTGTAATGCTTGAGCGCGGCCAATCTCGCCACCATCGGCGGTTACGGCAGCATTATTCGACATGTTTTGCGGTTTGAACGGAGCCACGCGAATCCCACGATTGGCGAATGCCCTTGCAAGGCCCGCCACGATCAGTGATTTTCCGACGTCAGACCCAGTGCCGAGAAACATGATCGCCTTGGCCACCATTATGGCGCCTCGCTGATGATGTGGGCATAGGAACCCATGACATTGCCAACGCGCTGGCCGATTTGACCGAGATCATTTCCGTCCGCATCTTGAACGTGGAACAGGGCTTCGGCTTTGCCTTGGGCAGCTATTGTCGAATAATGAAACTCATGGCCACGTAAAAGGTGCTTAAAAGGGCCCGTCAGCGGTTTCAGTTGGCGATAGCCTAATTGCAGTTTTCGGGTGGCAAAACTTGTTGTCAGGGGCAGCAGGCCGGCCATGGAATGTTTAACACCATCTTTGTCAATTAAAGCATCGCCCATAACCATATAGCCACCACATTCACCATAGATGAGGCCTTTATGTTGGCGGAGGCCATCGAGGAATATCGAATTAGCCGCCAGTTTACCTGCATGAAGCTCAGGGTAACCGCCGGGCAAGAACACAGCATCACCATTCGGCGCTTCATTGTTAAGCGGCGAGAAGAACGACAATTCAGCACCCGCTTTGTGCCAGTCGTTCAGAATATGGGGATAAGCAAAGGCAAATGCCACATCGCGGGCAATGGCGATGTTTTGGGCTAAAGGAGGAAGGGTTTCTGCAGGTCGTCTTTGTTGATTCGTTGTTTCGACTGCCGATTCCTGCAACTTGTCAAGAATTGTTTCACGGGAAACTCCTGCGGCTGCAGTTTCAATAAAAGCCTCAAGCTGTTGATTTTCCATGGCTTGCACCAAACCAAGATGGCGGGATGGCAAAATATGTGAGTCATTGTGCCGCATAACACCCAGAATGCTTTCTTGCGTTAAAGCCCTTTTGAGCAGACTCAAATGGCGATCACTGACGACGCGGTTGAGAATAAGGCCTGCTATATTTAGTGCAGGATCAAATTTGGTGAACCCATGTACCAGTGCCGCAATGGACTGCGCTTGGCGGGCGGCATCAAGAATTAAAACAATCGGCAAGCCCAGTGCGATCGCAAAATCCGCAG
>JANPGD010000156.1:0-5420 GCA_031423845.1 Hyphomicrobiales bacterium
GACAGACCTTCTCGCAACACGTTTGTCGAGTCACAGACAAGAACATCAACGCCCTTATCGCCAATTTCGCGGAACCGTTTTTCATTGATGGTGACACCGAGCATCGGCGTGCGATCAATTTTCCAATCGCCGGAATGCAGCACGCGGCCTTGGGCAGTCTCGATGAGCAGTGCGCAGGATTCAGGAATCGAATGGGTGACGCTGATGAATTCCAAATCAAACGGCCCCATAGTGAAAGGCTTGCCGGGGGCATGAATGATGAGCGGCACATCTTCATCAAGGCCGTGTTCTTTGAGTTTTATTTTGATGAGTTCAGCAGCAAAGGCTGTGCAATGCACATCACATTTTAATTGCGGCCACAGCCATGCAACCGCGCCGATATGGTCTTCATGGGCGTGAGTGATAACAAGACCTGCAAAGCGTTTTCGATTTTTTGCGATGAAGCTCACATCTGGCATCACCACATCAATGCCGGGGTCACGTTCATCACCGAACTTCACACCGAGATCGACCATCAGCCAATCGCGCGTGTTAGCGGGGCCAACCCCATAGCAATAACAATTCATACCAATTTCGCCGGTGCCCCCCAAAGGCAGCAGAACCATGTCTTCAGAATTATCAAATTTCTTCTTGGCGTTCATGCCTGAGTGTTCTCTTTTGTCGGGATGATACGGACATCCCCCGCGTGGTGAATGGTCGTTGTATTGTTATGATTCAAAACTAACCCACCATCATGGTGGAGGCCAACAAAGGTGCCGTGAAGCATTGCTTTGCCAGTGTCAAGGCTCATGGGTTTGCCGATGGCATTGCAACGCGCTTCCCAGCCCCGATGAATATGTTGGAAACCGCGCGATTCATCCCAGATTTGCAGCCACTTTTTCAGTTTGAGCTGGAGAGCTTCAAACGCAGCCGCAACACTTATATTGTTAGCATGAGCACTGAAGCTCGTAGCCTTGTAAGGCAGGTCATCGGGTTGATGTAACACATTAAGACCCATGCCTAAGATCATGTTTCCTTCATGCATCTCGGCCAACACACCACTAAATTTTGCACCATTGATGAGGCAATCATTCGGCCATTTCAATGAGATATCAGCACCTGTGATGTAACTGGTTGCCACATCGTGGATGGCGAGGGCTGCTACGAAAGAAATTTGGCTTGCGGTATTTGCGGGTGCTGTGAACGGAAAAACATGGGTTGAGTAAAGATTACCGGGTTTGGAAACCCAAGTTCTCCCTAGTCTGCCGCGTCCTGCAGTTTGCTCATCCGCCCGAATCCAAAACGGGGCCGGTTCTCCAAACTCGATGCGACGGCGGGCTTCGCTGTTAGTGGAGTCGACCGTTGTAAGGTGATGGATGGGCGTGTTCATTGCCCTCTAAAACAGCGAACCCGCAGCAGATATTGCAACGGTCAAAAGCGGCTGTGCAAACAGGCCGAATAACAGCACAAACAGGCCTGACACATAAACAACCCATTTCACTTCGCCGTCCATCGCATCGAAAGCCTCGGCTGGTTCATCGAAATACATGATCTTGATAAGGCGAAGGTAATAATATGCACCCACAACTGAAGCCACCACGCCGATAATGGCAAGTGGCCAGAGGCCGGCTTTTACGGCGGCTAAGAAAACGAAAAGCTTGCCGAAGAAACCTGCCAGTGGTGGAATGCCAGCGAGTGAGAACATGAGCATGGCCAACATGAAGGCGTGGCCTTTGTTGGTTTTGCCGAGGCCAGCAAGATCGGAGATATTCTCAACGTAAACACCCTTGCGGCGCATAGCCAGCACACAAGCGAACACGCCCAATGTGGTGACGAGATAGATAAGCATATAAACTAAAACGCCTTGCACGCCTTCAACAGTGCCCGCCGCGAGGCCGACAAGCGCAAAGCCCATATTGCCGATGGAGGAATAAGCCAATAGCCGTTTGATGTTGTTTTGGCCAATGGCCGCGAATGCACCCAGCACCATTGAAGCAATGGAGATGAGCACCACGACTTGCTGCCAATCATGCGTAACATTTGCGAAAGGGCCAACCATAACGCGGGTGAACAAAGCGATGGCTGCAATCTTGGGCGCGGCGGCAAAGAAGGCTGTCACTGGAGTTGGCGCACCTTCATAAACATCTGGCGTCCACATATGAAATGGCACGGCAGAGACCTTAAACGCGAGGCCCGCAATGATGAAGACAATGCCGAAAATGATCCCGAGGTTTGAACCACTCAATGAAAGCGCACTGGCTATTTCTGAGAATTGCGTGTGCCCTGTGAGCCCGTAAACCAGCGACGCGCCATAAAGCAACATGCCCGACGACAACGCTCCCAGCACAAAATATTTCAGTCCCGCTTCGGATGATTTAGCACTATCGCGGTTAATGGCGGCCACCACATAAAGGGCCAGCGATTGCAATTCGATGCCCATGTAAAGCGAGATCAAATCATTGGCAGAGATCATCAGCAACATACCGATGGTGGCCAGCATGATCAGCACGGGATATTCGTTGCTGTCCATCTTGGTGCGGGCCAGATAATGACCAGACATGATGAGGGTTACAGTGGAGCCGAGCAGCGCCAGCACTTTCATAAAGCGGGCAAAATCATCCACCACATAAGAATCGCCGAACGCGTAAACACGACCCTGCCCGGTTTTCCAAACGACCAATGCTGCTGTGACCACGAAAGCTGCGACCGCAGCCCAACGGATGGCTGTTGTTGTCACTTTGGAGCTAAACACACCTTCCATCAGCAACACCATTGCAAGGATAGCGAGGACAATTTCTGGAAGGGCGGCGGCTGCGCCTATGGACTGGAAAAAGGGGATCATGAGGTCACCGCAAAAGAGCCAAGATGGCTTCGACAGGCGCGCCGAAAACATCAAGCAATGGAGAAGGATAAATGCCGAAGAACAGCGTGAGCACAACGAGCGGAGCCATCATGGCCAATTCACGGGGTGTCATATCAACGATATGCGCCAGCGATGATTTTTCCATCTTACCCAGCACAACGCGGCGATAAAGCCACAGCGCATAACAAGCCGAGAGGATCACACCCGTGGTGGCAAAGAAGGCCACCCATGTATTGTCTTGGAATGTGCCAAGCAAAGTGAGAAACTCTCCGACGAAACCAGACGTTCCAGGCAAGCCCACGTTAGCCATGGTGAAGAACATAAACACGAAAGCATAAAGCGGCATGCGGTTGACAAGGCCGCCATAGGCCGCAATCTCACGCGTGTGCATACGGTCGTAAACCACGCCTACACCTAAGAACAATGCGCCCGACACTAAACCATGGCTGACCATTTGGAACAACGCCCCATCAATGCCCTGACGGGTAAATGAGAAAATGCCCATGGTAACGAACCCCATGTGCGCGACCGATGAATAAGCAATCAGCTTTTTCATATCTTCCTGCATCAGCGCCACGAGTGAAGTGTAGATAATGGCCACAACCGAGAGCGTGTATACAAGTGGTTGGAAATAATGCGAGGCATCAGGGAACATGGGCAGCGAGAAACGCAGGAACCCGTAACCACCCATTTTCAAGAGGATGGCGGCAAGGATCACTGAACCCGCAGTTGGGGCTTCCACGTGCGCATCCGGCAACCAAGTGTGCACTGGCCACATGGGCATTTTCACAGCGAAGCTCGCGAAGAACGCAAGCCAAAGCCACGTTTGCATGGCAGGTGGGAAAGCGCCGGCTTTGGTGAGCGTGACAATATCCGTGCTGCCTGCATGCCAATACATTGCGATGATGGCCAGCAGCATGAGCACTGAACCCAACAATGTATAAAGGAAGAATTTAAAGCTGGCATAGACGCGGCGCGGGCCACCCCAGATGCCGATGATCAAGAACATCGGGATCAAGCCCGCTTCGAAGAACACATAGAACAGCACAATGTCAGTGGCGCAGAATACGCCGATCATCAAAGTTTCGAGAACCAAAAACGCGATCATATATTCGCGCACGCGGGTTTTAATGAACCAGCTGGCAGCGATGCAGATCGGCATCAGGAATGTGGTGAGGATGACGAATGGCATCGAAATGCCATCCACACCCATGCGGTATCCTGCAATGGAGCCAAGCCACGGATGGTCCTCAACCAATTGATAACCCGCCTGCCCGCTTACGAAATTTTTCAAAATTAAAAGCGAAACAAGGAACGTGATGATGGTGGTCCACAAGGCTGCCCAACGGGCATAACGTGCGGCTGCTTCATCTTCTCCACGGGCGAGAAGAATGAACGCTGCTCCCACGAGGGGCAGGAATGTGACGACCGAAAGCAAGGGCCAGTTTTGCATTTAGTGAGCGCCCCCGAACGAGAACCAAGTGATAACTGCGGCAACACCAATCAACATGGCGAAAGCATAGTGATAAACATAACCGGTTTGCAGGCGGTTGACCTGTGTGGTGACACCCGCAACCGAAGCTGCAACACCATCGGGGCCGAAGCCATCAATGATTTGGCCATCGCCGGTTTTCCATAAGAAGCGACCCATCCACATAGCAGGGCGCACGAAGATCAAATCATACAATTCGTCGAAATACCATTTGTTGAGCAGGAACTGATAAAGCGGCTGGTGCATGGCAGCGAGACGCTTTGGAATGGAGGTGTCGCGGATGTAGAACAAGAACGCTAGGGCAAAGCCGGAGATCATGGCAATGAAGGCGGACCATTTTACCAGTGTTGGAACTTCATGCATGTGATGCAGAATTTCATTTTCAGGCAGACGATAAAGCGCCTTGCCCCAGAACAATGCTTCCTCATGGCCGATGAAGAATTGTTCGAAATACCAACCTGCAAAAACAGCACCCGCAGCCAGCACATAAAGCGGCACCAGCATAACAGGCGAGCTTTCATGGATGTGCGAAACGGTTTCAGCATCAGCATTGGTTTTGCCGTTGAATGTCATAAAGGCCAAACGCCATGAATAGAATGAGGTGCAGAACGCAGCAATCACCAAAAGTCCAAAGGCATACATGGCGGGCGATGTGCCAGCAGCGTAAGCGGCTTCGATGATAGCATCCTTGGAATAGAAGCCAGCAAAGCCCCCTACTCCCGGAATGCCAACGCCGGTGAGCGCGAAAGTGCCGATCAGCATCATGGCCCAAGTTAAACGAATATGCGGAGCAAGACCGCCCATTTTGCGCATGTCTTGTTCTCCAGACATGGCATGGATGACCGAGCCTGCGCCTAGGAACAACAGCGCCTTAAAGAAGGCGTGGGTGAAGAGATGGAATATGCCAGCGCCGTAAGCGCCCACACCCATGGCCACAAACATATAGCCAAGCTGCGAACAGGTTGAATAAGCAATCACGCGCTTGATGTCATTTTGCACGAGGCCAACAGTAGCCGCGAAGAAGGCCGTGGTGCCACCGATGATCACCACCACATCGCGGGCGATGGGGGCGAGTTCAAACAATGG
>JANPGD010000157.1:0-7369 GCA_031423845.1 Hyphomicrobiales bacterium
CGGGCCTCAGCCGCACCGACCGCGTGTGGTTGACCAACACCGATATTCATTCATATGCCGATGTGCTCGCCAACATGACAGATTCAGCAACCGGATTAGTGTTGAGTGTGAACGGTGGAGCCGACAGCATCACCTTCACAGGTGTGCATCTGCCGCAGCTGAATGCCGATGATTTTATATTTTAAACAGCACTGATCAATCAAAAAGCCCGGCTGTGACGCCGGGCTTTTTTGTTTGGCAGTATGCAATTCATCATTTTTAACCACCAACCCTTCGAGGCCGCCAAAGCGCGGCACCTCAGGGTGAGGAAAATCAAACCCTTCCCTCACCCTGAGGTGCGAGCCCTTGCGAGCCTCGAAGGGTTGCTGGAGCAAGTTCATAATTATGCAACGGTTTCGTTACAAGATGAACATCTGGGGGTGGTCCATGAAGAAAATATTGCAAAACCGATTTGTGCTTTGGGTGTTGGCACCAATTGCAGTCATTTGTTTTTTGGGCTGGGGCTATATCCAAATCAATTTTCCCACCTGCACCTTCCGCTACAAACTCACCGCTGAAGTGAACACACCCGATGGTGTTAAGACGGGATCGAGCGTGATTGAGGTGAGTTATTCCCACAATGCAGATTGGGGCGGGGGGCAGACTGCATACCTCCACATGACAGGTGAGGCTACTTATATCGATCTTGGTCAAAGCAAGAATTTGTTCATCTTGCTTTCAAACCGCACATCAGATCATGCAGATATTTTTGATCGATCAAATCATGATTATAAGAATGATAGTCGATCGCTAACTCCCTTTTCATTGCCATTTAGCGCGTTTGGTCTAGTTTGGGACTTTAACAAAACAAATAAACTTTGCAGGGAATTGAGTAAAATAGATACATCAAAATCTTTTCCCATAGCTTTCGCAAACCTCCCTACAATGGTAGCTTTTCGACAATTAGGTGATCCCAGTTCTGTGGAACTAGTTCTTCCAGATAAGATTGAGGAAAAAATCGGTGCTGGATTTAGTTTGCATAGAGCAACGCTCCAAAAAACAGATTTGGATGAAACAAAAAATATTGAATCCGTCCTTCGTTGGCTAGAGCTGAAAAAACCAAAAGAAAGCAACTCTAGTTGGAGTAGATATGATCCGTTGATTGATCAACTACAGTACTTGTCATTCAAACAATAAAATTAAAACGGGGGAAAAATGACGATGAACAAAAATTTGATGTTAGCAGTGCTGTCAATGGATGCCTACGATCCGCAAGGCACAATAGGTATTGCGACGCAGTTGAAATTTCAACCAAGTCTCTCCTCTGGCTTCTCTGCAGTCGCCTACAGCTACAATGGCGAAACCGTAATTTCATTTGCTGGCACCAATGGTTTTTCTGACGCTTGGTATGGTTGGGGTGGTGCTTTTGGCGCTGAAACAACGCAGGCGGGTTTGGCCGCAAAGTTTTATCAAGATGTTACCGGGGCAGATGATAATGGTGGAAATACGGTGATGTGCACCCCATAACTGAGACACAGTAATTCATTCGCAGTGCGCTTCACCCCACCGCCAAAAATCCTCACGCTCGCTCGACGTTGTCTTCTTGGGCCTGCAAGACTTGTGGGGTGGAGATGCGAGAATTTTAAACCCATTTGTGGAGTGTGCGGAAAATAGCACGGCCTCCGCACGGTGTCAAGTATAAATTGCTATTATAGGAATTTATT
The DNA here is from genome assembly GCA_031423845.1 of Hyphomicrobiales bacterium. Lineage (GTDB taxonomy): Bacteria > Pseudomonadota > Alphaproteobacteria > Rhizobiales > Aestuariivirgaceae > Aestuariivirga. The sequence continues at coordinate 1,704 of JANPGD010000157.1, forward strand.
TTAAAAATGTGAATCCGGTGCTCCGGCAAAGACATCGACCGGACTTTCGCCGGTGAAGGGTTTTTCACCCAGCAGACATTCAACAACGGCCTGCTGCACTGAATCGAGCGTTGAATAGGCATTCACGTAAGTTGGCACGCGCGGCGCATCATAAAGATAATAGGGATGACCAAGCGAGACCATGACGGTTGGCACCTCATGCCAATAACGCTGCATACCAGTTTTGAAGTGTGGATGCTCTGCCATCCAATCAATGTAAATGCGCGAAAGTCCTAACGACGATTCAACTGCGAAAACATACAAAAGAAGATCAGTGTTTTCAGGTGTTGGCGGATTTTCAGGATCGAAATTCTTTATTTCGAAACCGCGCGAAATGAGAGCCTCGTTCAGAACCTTCATTTCATTGCGCGGCATGCCGGGAAACAAAGGTGGCGCACCACGGCTGACCAGTGTTATGCGTTTATGTTTGACTGGGCTAAGCGGCAGAGTTTTGTTTACGTCTTTAACCAAAGTGATCGATTTGTCGGCTGCCTCTTGCGCGACTGCCAAGTGCTTGGCGGTTTTGACAATGGATTTTGCTTCGGCCAGTGGTGGCAAGCGCTCATCCAAAGTTTTTTGATGTAAACCCAATGCGGCCTTCATGGCGAGAATGCGGGTGACAGCATCATTGAGGCGTTGCTCTGAAAGACGACCGTCACTCAGGCCCTTCATCATGTGTTGATAATCTGCTTCCTCATTGGTTGTGAAGAGGAACATGTCACAGCCATTTTCTATGACTTCAGGAACTGAAATAGCGCGAGAGTTCCATGAAGTGAGGCCAGCCATGGGTGTAGCATCAGAAAAAATTAAACCATTGAAGCCGAGTTCTTCACGCAACAATGTGGTGTTGAGCAATTTTGAAACAGAGGCGGGGCGATAACGCTCTAATCCTTTGGCAACACCATGGTGAGCTGCATAAGCGGGCAGGGCGATGTGAGCGCTCATCACAGTCATCACGCCATTGGCAATCATGGTTTTATAAATGCGACCAAACACATCATGCCAGCCTTCCACAGTGAGTGGATTGATAGTGGTGACGAGATGTTGATCACGCGCATCAAAGCCTTCGCCAGGCCAATGCTTGGCGGTGGCCGCAATGCCGTGGCTTTGCAGGGTTTTGATATGGATTTTTGCTTGGGCGATAATTTTTTCAACATCAGAACCATAGGACCGCGTGCCCACGATGGCGCTTCCAGTTTCATGGTTCACATCCACAACCGGCGTGAAACTCCAGTTAAATCCGAACGCTTTAGATTCCGCACAGACCGCAGCAAGCAATCGTTTTGAAAGATCGAGGTCATTGGCAGCAGCTAAACCCAGTTGATTTTGGAACTTTAACATTGCGCCGGCCCCATGGCCACCGCCTTCAATGTCGCCAGTGATAAACAATGGAACTTCATTCATCTCCAACATGAGGCGCGTGCTTTTCCAAGCGACCTCAAGATCAGGTCCCATGAAGCGGTGGATGCCGCCTGCTTGTAACCCACCTAACTTGTTGGCGGTGGCAGGATCATCACCGATCATCATATGCACAAACAGTTGGCGCACCTTTGCTTCGGTCGAAAGCCCATCACGAGTTTTACGCACCCAACTAATATCTGAGGCTGAAAGGTTAAACGGGGCGAGAGCCAAAGTTGTTTCAATGTTCATCGTAAAGCTTCCAAATCACTGCATCCAAATCACATTTAATAGCGTAGAGATTTCTAATGACAAAAGCACTTTACATTTTCTGTTTCATTCTATTTTTTGGTGGGCTGCTTTACCATTTTGCGGCATTGAAGGTTTTCAATTTCTTTGTGCCAAAGGATGGAAGTTCAGAGCAAATCGCGCACGCCATTTCTTATGGAATTGATGATCGTCAACGTATGGACATCTATCGACCCACCCAAGCCAACGCTATGCTTCCGGTCTTGATTTTTGTGCATGGTGGTTCATGGAAAGATGGTGATGGCAGAGATTACGAATTTGCGGGTCGGGCTTTTGCAGCGCAGGGCTATCTTACGTTCGTCATCAGCTATCGATTGTTGCCACAACACGCTTATCCAACATTTGTGGAAGATGTGGCAGTTGCGGTTGCTTGGGCCAATAAACATGCAGGTGAATATGGCGGCAATGGTCGGCAGATATTTTTGGTTGGTCATTCAGCTGGCGCTTATAACATTGCGCTCGCAGTGCTTGATGCGCATTACATGCAAGATGCAGGTGCAAATGTTTCATCGATAAAGGCAGTTGCAACATTGGCCGGGCCGTTTGATTTTGTGCCGCTGGATTCACCCATTTCAATTGCGACCTTCGGACATTTGAAAGATTTAGCTCCAACACAGCCAATTAATTATGCGCGAGCAGATGCCCCACCATTTCTACTGTTGCATGGAACAGCAGACACCACAGTAAAACCGAAAAATAGTCGTTCACTTCTAAAACATTTGCTAGATGCTGGCGCCAAAGCTCAACTTATCGAATATAAAGACGTGAGCCATGTCGGCATTATGATGGCGTTGGCTAAGCCACTGCGCGGCAATACGCCAGTGTTGAAAGATGTTGTGACGTTCTTCAGAGGTATTGAGAAATGATCGGCCAAGCTTGATCATAATGTGAAATCACATGGGTAGGATTAAAGGTTTGCACGGGCTGTGGGGTGTAGCCAAATGTAACCGCCACCACCGGAACGCCAGTGTTTTGCGCGGTGAGAATATCAGTTTCGCTATCACCAAACATAATGGTGCGGCCCGCATCCACACCCAAACGCCGCGCCACTTCGCGGTAGGGGGCGGGGTCCGGTTTCATAATTGGCAAAGTGTCCCCTCCAACAACCGCACCAAAAAAATCTGCCATTTTTAATTCAGCCAAAAGTTTGTGGGAAAGTCGTTCGATTTTATTGGTGCACACCCCGAGCTTTATTCCAGAATCGCGAGCCTTGTGCAGCACATCAAGCAAGCCGTCAAAAATTACACTGTACCCAGCAATATTCTCAGAATAGTAATCGAGCAATGCTAGGTTCAATCGTGTGAGCGTTACCTCATCTACTATTTCACCTGTGGCTTCGCAGCCAAGCCTAATCAAAGCCCGAGAACCATGGCCCACAAAATTCTTAGCTTCGACATCTGTTATGGGCCGCCGCCCGATTAATGAAAGCGCATGGTTGGTGGCCGCCGTCAAATCCGGTGCAGTATCCACCAAAGTTCCATCAAGATCAAAAATCAGGGCTTCAACTGGCATTGCATTCTCATCATAAGTGGTGCGTTTGTGTAGGGGCAACCTCTATGCTAAAGGCCGCTCAATTGCCACACTTCCGGAGAAATAAATGAACATCGGTAAAACCCAGGCCCTGCACGATATTATCAAAGACAAGTCTTTGTTGAAAAACCAATGCTATATTGATGGCAAGTGGGTGAGTGGGGCTGAGAACATTGAAGTGACCAATCCGGTTAATGAAATGGTGGTTGGCACGGTTCCAAAATTAGGCAAAACCGAAGCGCGCATCGCCATTGAGGCTGCGTCACGTGCACAAAAGCCTTGGGCGAAGAAGACAGCCAAAGAGCGCTCAATCATCTTGCGCAAATGGTTCAACCTGATGATGGAAAACCAAGAAGACTTGGCTCAGATTATGACTGCTGAGCAAGGTAAGCCCTTGGCCGAAAGCCGTGGCGAAATTGCTTATGGTGCTTCGTTCATCGAGTTTTTTGCTGAAGAGGCTAAACGAGTTTATGGTGAAACAATTCCGGTGCCCATGGCGAATTCGCGGGCCATTGTAATCAAGCAAGCTATTGGCGTTGTGGCCGCGATTACACCGTGGAATTTCCCGAATGCGATGATCACCCGCAAAGCTGGCCCAGCACTGGCTGCGGGTTGCAGCTTTGTGTGTAAGCCTGCTGCTGAAACCCCGCTTTCGGCTTTGGCTCTGGCCGAACTTGCTGAACGCGCAGGCATTCCCGCTGGTGTGTTCTCCGTGATTACGGGTAAGGCCTCCGAAATTGGTGGCGAGATGACATCGAACCCCATCGTCAAAGCGCTCACCTTTACAGGCTCCACTGAAATTGGCCGCATGTTGATGGCGCAATGTGCGCCGACAGTAAAACGTGTGGGCTTAGAGCTTGGCGGCAATGCACCGTTTATTGTTTTTGATGATGCAGATTTAGATGCCGCTGTAGCTGGGGCAATCGTCTCAAAATATCGCAACAATGGCCAGACATGCGTGTGTGCAAATCGGTTGCTGGTGCAAGAGGGTGTTTATGATGCCTTCGCGGCAAAACTATCAGCTGCGGTTGCCAAATTGAAAGTGGGCAATGGTGTTGACGATGGCGTGACTACGGGTCCACTGATCAATGCTGCTGCGGTTAAAAAAGTGGAGGAGCATATTGCAGATGCCAAGGCCAAGGGTGCCAAAGTTGTGCAAGGTGGAAAATCACTGGGCGGCAATTTCTTTGAACCCACTATCATCACAGGTGTGACGACTGATATGGCTGTGGCCCGCGAAGAAACGTTCGGGCCACTTGCTCCGTTGTTCAAATTCAAGACTGAAGAAGAAGCCATCGCTATGGCCAATGCCACGGAATTTGGTTTGGCCTGCTATTTCTACACGCGTGATATTGGCCGCGTGTGGCGCGTTGCCGAAGCATTGGAATATGGCATGGTGGGCATAAATGAAGGGATTATCTCCACGGCAGAAGTCCCCTTTGGCGGCATGAAAGAATCCGGCATTGGCCGCGAAGGCTCCAGCCATGGCATGGAAGAATATGTTGAGATAAAATACATGTTGATGGGCGGGTTGAACACATGAGCGTTGAAAGTCAAAAAAAGGCCGCAGCCGAGGAAGCTGCAAGGCATATTGTTGACGGAGCAGTGGTTGGTTTGGGGACCGGTTCAACGGCCAATTACTTCATTCAAGCCTTGGCCAATAGAAAGCTCAATGTGACCTGCATTCCAACTTCAAAAGCCAGCCGTGAATTGGGTGAAAAACTTGGCCTGAAGATGGGCAGCCTCGAAACGCACCCCTACATTGACGTTACTGTTGATGGTGCTGATGAGTTTGACGCTGATTTTCGCCTGATAAAGGGTGGCGGTGGGGCCATGCTCCGCGAAAAACTCGTGGCTTCATCGTCACGATTTATGGTGGTGATTGCTGATCAATCTAAACAAGTGAAGACACTTGGTAAGTTTCCGCTCCCTATCGAAGTATCTATGTTTGGCGTCAAAGCTACGGCTTGGAAAATCGAAAGGGCATTCGAGTTTTTGAAACTCAAAGGTCAAATGACGTTGCGTGTTCGCGATGGCAAACCGTTTGTCACAGAAAGTGGTAATGCCATTATTGATTGCGCATTGGGTGCTATTCCAGACCCTGATAAACTTGATGGAATTTTGAATAATACGCCTGGCGTTATTGAAACCGGGCTGTTTATCGGAATTTGTGGCGTCGTCTATTTGGCATCAGACAAAGGTGTTAAGGAACTCAAGAGAGCATGACCTTCGACTATGATCTCTTTGTGATTGGTGCAGGCTCCGGCGGTGTACGGGCGGCACGCATTGCTACAAAACATGGTGCCAAGGTTGCTATTGCTGAAGAGTTTCGCGTGGGGGGCACTTGCGTTATTCGCGGCTGTGTTCCCAAGAAGCTGTTGGTTTATGCC